>NZ_JBSHBL010000005.1:205426-267297 GCF_053611985.1 Streptomyces sp. NPDC054770 | reverse complement strand
CAGTTCCCCGCGCCCCTAAAGGGGCGCTCACTGCAGCGCCCTTTCTTTTGGCTTTTAGGGGCGCGGGGAACTGCGCGAGCAACCACGACGCACCCGCAGTCGACGTACTACACGCAGCCGCAGGACCCACGCACCACCAGCCGTGAAGGAAACGTCTTCAGGCGTTCCCTCCTCGACCCCGCCACCCGCAGGCCGTCGTCCAGGACCAGGTCCACCGCGGCCCGGGCCATCGCCGGGCGGTCGGAGGCGATCGTTGTCAGCGGGGGATCCGCGAGCCCCGCCTCCTTGATGTCGTCGAACCCGGCCACCGCCAGCTCCCCGGGCACGTCGAGGCGCAGCTCGCGGGCGGCGCGCAGCACGCCGATCGCCTGGTCGTCGGTGGAGCAGAAGATCGCCGGGGGGCGGAGCGGGCCGGCCAGGATGTCCAGGGCCACCTTGTACGCGTCGTACCGGTTGTACGGCGCCTCGAACAGCCGGTCCTCCGTCGGCAGACCCGCCTCGGCCATGGCCCGCCGCCAGCCCTCGACGTGGTCGGAGACCGGGTCGCCGACCGCCGGTGTGTCGGCGGTGCCGCCCATACAGGCCACGTACTCGTAGCCGTGCTCCAGCAGATGGCGGACGGCGAGCTGGGCGCCGCCGAGGTCGTCCGTCACCACCGCCACGTCGTCGATCGCCTCCGGCCGCTCGTGCAGCAGCACCACCCGGGCGTCCCAGGCGTCGATCTCGGCGGCGGCCAGGTCGTTGAGGGCGTGGGAGACGAGGATGAGGCCCGAGACGCGCATTCCGAGGAACGCGCGCAGATAGTGGACCTCGCGCTCGGCGACGTAGTCGGTGTTGCCGACCAGCACCATTTTTCCGCGCTCGGACGCCGCCTGCTCGACCGCGTGCGCCATCTCGCCGAAGAACGGCTGGCGGGCGTCCGGGATGATCAGGCCTATGAGGTCGGTGCGCCGGGACGCCATCGCCTGGGCGACCCGGTCGGGGCGGTACCCCAGCTCCTTGATCGCGGCGAGGACACGCTCGCGCGTGGCCGGGGCGACCGGCCGGGGTCCGTTGTTGATGACATAGCTGACAACGGCGGTGGAAGTCCCCGCCAGCCGCGCCACATCATCCCGAGTCACCTTGGCCACGCGCGGAGTCTACGCGGATGGACCCGCTCTGGGCAGGGCGAACCGAAGCTTCGCTTGCGGAAGCAATGCCCCGTCCGGGCGACGGCCATGCCTCGCCCGGACGCCGACTACGCCTCCGTGGGTACCTCGACCGCGTCCAGGGCCGCCGATGCGTCCGCATCCTCCGCCTTTGCGAGCTCCGCCTTGGCCCTGGCCTCGTCGCTGAGCCGGTCGCCCTTCTCGGGCGTAACGAATCGATAACCGACGTTCCGGACGGTTCCGATCAAGGACTCGTGCTCCACGCCGAGCTTGGCCCGCAGCCGCCGTACGTGCACGTCGACGGTCCGGGTGCCGCCGAAGTAGTCGTACCCCCAGACCTCCTGGAGCAGCTGTGCGCGAGTGAACACCCGGCCGGGGTGCTGGGCGAGGTACTTGAGCAGCTCGAACTCCTTGAAGGTGAGGTCGAGGACCCGGCCCTTCAGCTTCGCGCTGTACGTCGCCTCGTCGACCGACAGGTCGCCGTTGCGGATCTCCATGGGGGAGTCGTCGTTGACGATCTGCTGCCGGCCCATGGCGAGCCGCAGCCGCGCCTCGACCTCAGCGGGACCCGCGGTGTCGAGGAGTACGTCGTCGATGCCCCAGTCGGCGGTGACGGCGGCGAGACCGCCCTCGGTGACGACCAGGATGAGCGGACAGCCGGGGCCGGTGGAGCGGAGCAGCTGGCAGAGGCTGCGGACCTGCGGGAGGTCGCGGCGGCCGTCGATCAGGATGACGTCCGCGCCCGGGGTGTCGACGAGTGCGGGCCCTTCGGCCGGGGCGACCCGCACGTTGTGCAGGAGCAGGCCGAGAGCCGGCAGCACCTCCGTCGACGGCTGGAGGGCGTTGGTCAGGAGCAGCAGAGAACTCATATGTCTGGTTCCTCCTCGGTCCCTGCGAGGACTGTGTGCAATGACACTGCGCTGCGCTCCCGATGTTCCGTACACCGCGGGTCACCTGGAGTTTCCCGCTTCGTATACAGCCCTTCCGAAAGCACAAAAGGACCCGGTGGCGGCGCTGCCCGAGTCCTCTGCCCAGCAGAATAGCCCACATGAGCATCGATCCGGCAGGTCGCGTGGCGCGTTCCGTCGTTCGTCCGGCATATGAGACGAGCAGAAACGCCTCTATGCGGACGTTTCTGTGCACGGACGACGGCGTTTCCATCGATTCCGTATACGATCCCGCCTCCGTCGTATACGACGGCTCCCGGCCACCTTCCCGTGACCTCGCGTTCGTCCTTGCCCACGGTTTCACGGGCGACGTGGACCGGCCACACGTACGACGGGTGGTGGCGGCCCTCGCCGGTTACGCGCCGGTGGTCAGCTTCTCCTTCCGCGGCCACGGCCGGTCCGCCGGCCGCACCACCGTCGGCGACCGCGAGGTCCTCGACCTGGCGGCGGCGGTGGCGTGGGCCCGGGCCCTGGGCCACCCGCGCGTCGTCACCGTCGGCTTCTCGATGGGCGGCTCGGTGGTCCTGCGGCACGCGGCACTGAACGCCGGGTCGGCCGCCGGGGTGGACGCCGTGGTCTCCGTGTCGTCCCCGGCCCGCTGGTACTACCGGGGCACCGCTCCCATGCGCCGCCTGCACTGGCTGGTCACCAGACCGGAGGGCCGGCTGGTCGGCCGCTACGGCTTCCACACCCGTATCCACCACCGCGACTGGGACCCGGTGCCGCTGTCCCCGGCGGAGGCGGTGCCGAAGATCGCCCCGACGCCGCTGCTGATCGTGCACGGCGACAGTGACGGCTACTTCCCGGTCGACCACCCCCGGATGCTGGCCGACGCGGCGGGCGGCGCGGCCGAGCTGTGGCTGGAGCCGGGCATGGGCCACGCCGAACACGCGGCGGACGACCGGCTGCTGGCCAGGATCGGCGACTGGGCGGTCGCCAGGGCGGGCTAGCCTGACCCTGTACACAGCCGATGTACACAGCCGATTGATCGAGTCTCGTGAGGAACCGGATGCCCAAGGTCACGGTGCGCTACTGGGCCGCCGCGAAGGCCGCGGCCGGTGTCGCCGAGGAGCCGTACGACGCGGACACCCTCGCCGAGGCGCTGGCCGGGGTACGCGTGCGACACCCCGGGGAACTGGCGCGCGTCCTGCGGCGATGCTCCTTCCTCATCGACGGTGACCCCGTGGGCACGCGTGAACATGAGACGGTACGGCTGGCCGAGGGCGGCACGGTCGAGGTGCTCCCGCCGTTCGCAGGAGGGTGAGCGAGAGCGATGACCAACCAGCCGTACGAGCCGTACGAACCGTACGAGGGCTACGACCCGTACCAGCAGCAGCCCCCCGCCCAGCCGCAGTGGGGGTACGACGAGCAGCAGTACGCCACGCAGCAGTGGCAGGGGCAGACCTGGGAGACGCAGACGCACGCCCCGGTGCAGGCCGCGGCCGCGGAGACGGGGTACCAGGCGCCGCAGTCCTACGAACAGCCGTACGCCGCCGAGCAGCAGCAGGCATACCCCGCCCCACCGCCCCAGCACCCCCAGGCCCCAGCCCCCGCTCCCACCCCTGCTCCCGCTCCCACTCCCGACCAGGGCTTCGGTCCCGCGACCCTCGCCGGCAACGCGCGGGTCACGGACGCCCAGCGGGCCCGGCTGGAGGGCCGCTCCCCGATCATCGAGCCGGGCATGCAGCCGGCGCTGCTCACGGCGCTGCTGGGCCTGCTGCTCGCGGTGGCGGCGCCGGTCTCCTCGTACGCCCTGGTCGTCCCCCTGGTGGCCCTCCAGGCCGTGACGGCGGCGGGCTGGTTCCGCCTGAACGGCATGTGGCCGGCCCGGCAGGGCATCGCCCTCGCCTTCCTGGGCGGGGTCACGGCGGACGTGGCGGTCCTGGTGGCGGGCCGTGACCAGGCCCCGGCGGCGATCCTCGGCCCCCTGGGCATCTGGGTCCTCCTCACTCTCGTCCTCCAGCTCCGCTCGCACGCGGACCCCGACACCCGGATGTACGGCCTGATGGCCACGGTCGCCTCCTCCGCACTGGCGATCATCGCGACGGGCTACCTGGGCGCGGACCCCGACGCGGTGTCGGTCGGCGCGGTCGCGGTCGCGGTGGCGGTCCTGGCACGGGCGCTGCCCCTGCCGACCCCGGCGTCGGTGGTGGTGTCTTTGCTGGCCGCGACCGGTGCGGGTATCGCTGTGGGCGGCATGACGGGCCTCGGTACGCAGGGTGCGCTGATCGGAGCGGCGGCCGCGGTCTGCGCCCTCGTCGGCCACCGGGCGGCGAGCTACGACTACCCGTCGAGGTTCGTCCACTTCACGGCAGGCGTAGCCCTCCCCCTGACGGCGGCGGCCCCGGTGGTGTGGATCCTCCACTAGCTCCCACCCACCCGCCCGACTCGGTTCGTGGAGAGGTCACGTCGACCTTTCCCACCCACCCGCCCGACTCAGTCAGTGGAGAGGTCACGTCGAGGGTCGGCGAGCTGGGCTCCGTCACAAGGCGGGGCCTCTCGAACGCCGGGCGCGCAGCCCACCCAAGGGGCGCGGGGAACTGCGCGACAAGCCCCCACCGGGCGCGCACCCGAAGACGGAGCGTTTCACCCCTGATGCGGGGGTCTGGGGGCGGCAGCCCCCAGCACTACCAGCACCGCAGTGTCACAGCTGCTCGACAATCCCACCTCGGCCCGCTCCCGCAGGGTTAGCGTGGCGGAACCGACGTGACTTGCCGACCCGGGGGAATCCGACCTACATGCGTGCCCTGCGAACCTTTCTGATCGTTGTCGTCGTCCTCGGCATCCTCTTCGTGATCGTCGACCGCGTAGCCGTCCACTTCGCCGAAGGCGAGGCCGCCGGCAAGCTCAAGACGACGGAGAACCTCGCGAGCACTCCCGACGTCTCCATCGAGGGCTTCCCGTTCCTCACCCAGGTCGCGAGCGGCACCCTCGACGACGTGAAGGTCGGCATCAAGGACTACGACGCCACCACCGGCACCACCGGCAAGACCATCCGCATCGAGGACCTGAACGCCGACATGAAGGGCGTCACCTTCTCCGGCGACTACAGTTCCGCCACCGCGCAGACCGCCACCGGCACCGCGCTCATCTCCTACGACGAGCTGCTGAAGAACGCCCAGACGGCACCCACCGACCTCGGCCTCGGCTTCACCGGCCAGGTCGTCGGTCTCGGCGACGGCGGCAACGGCAAGATCAAGGTCACCGTCGACGTCAAGATCCCCGGCGTCAGCGCCCACCAGAAGGTGACCGTCCTCAGCACGGTCGCCGTCAAGGACAACACCGTGCAGGTGCACGCCGACAACCTCCCCAAGCTCGCCGGTGTCAGCCTCGCGGAGGACCGCTTCCGGCAGGCCTCCGACTTCCAGCAGGCGATCGACCAGCTCCCCGGCGGCATCAAGCTGGACAAGGTGGAGGCCGCGAAGGACGGTGTGGAGATCGCGGTGAAGGGTTCGAACGTCAAGCTCGCCGGGTAGGAAGCGGCACGGCGGGGACCGGCGCGGTCCACCACGCGAGACAGCCGCGTCCGTACAGTAGATGTGGTGACCGATACAGGCGCCCGGCCGCCCCGGAATCATGCTCCGGGCCCTCACCCCGTCCCACAATTCGGACGATCGCATCTCACCATACGACATGCCGGTGACATGCCCGCTTATCCGTCCCTACGATCGAGCCCATGAAGC
This sequence comes from Streptomyces sp. NPDC054770, assembly GCF_053611985.1. Taxonomy (NCBI): domain Bacteria; kingdom Bacillati; phylum Actinomycetota; class Actinomycetes; order Kitasatosporales; family Streptomycetaceae; genus Streptomyces; species Streptomyces sp. NPDC054770. The sequence continues at coordinate 261,519 of NZ_JBSHBL010000005.1, read as the reverse complement.
GTCAGGCGGATCTCACGAAGCGGCGGGCAGTCGACCTGTGCCGCGTCGCCGCCATGCTCTGTCGCCCCTTCTGACGGCGGAGGCCGCTGCCTCCGCATCCCCCTGCCCTCCCTCGCCGAGGGCATCCGTGCGCGCCGACGCGCACCACCCGCACTCGCACGCCCCGCCGCAACTGCCCCGGAGGAGAAAGAGCATGAGCCGCAGCGACGTCCTGGTCGACGCCGACTGGGTCCAGGACAACCTGGACAACCCCGAGATCGCGATCGTGGAGGTGGACGAGGACACGTCCGCCTACGAGAAGAACCACATTCGCAACGCGATCCGCATCGACTGGACCAAGGACCTGCAGGACCCGGTCCGCCGCGACTTCATCGACCAGGAGGGCTTCGAGAAGCTCCTGTCGGCGAAGGGCATCGCCAACGACACGCTGGTGATCCTCTACGGCGGCAACAACAACTGGTTCGCGTCCTACGCCTACTGGTACTTCAAGCTCTACGGCCACGAGAACGTCAAGCTGCTCGACGGCGGCCGCAAGAAGTGGGAGCTGGACGCCCGCGAGCTGGTCGAGGAGGTCCCGGACCGCACCGAGACCACCTACACGGCCAAGCCGCAGAACAAGGCGATCCGCGCCTTCCGCGACGACGTCGTGGCGGCCATCGGCTCGCAGAACCTCGTCGACGTGCGTTCCCCCGACGAGTTCTCCGGCAAGCTGCTCGCCCCGGCCCACCTGCCGCAGGAGCAGTCGCAGCGTCCGGGCCACGTCCCGTCCGCCCGCAACATCCCGTGGTCGAAGAACGCCAACGACGACGGCACCTTCAAGTCGGACGACGAGCTCAAGGAGCTCTACACCGAGGAGCAGGTCGACCTCGCCAAGGACACCATCGCGTACTGCCGCATCGGCGAGCGCTCGGCCCTGACCTGGTTCGTCCTGCACGAGCTGCTCGGTGTCGAGAACGTCAAGAACTACGACGGCTCCTGGACCGAGTACGGCAGCCTCGTCGGCGTCCCGATCGAGCTCGGCGCCAACAAGTAAGACCCCCGGCAAGACCTCAGACCGACCTTTCAAGACCTCTGGAGTATCAGCATGTGTGGAGCGAAGGCCGGCGGCCCGGACCCCTCGACGATCAAGCCCGGTGAGACCACGATCCAGGGCCAGGTGACGAAGGACGGCGAGCCCGTGGTCGGCTACGTCCGCCTCCTGGACTCGACCGGCGAGTTCACCGCGGAGGTCCCGACCTCCGCCACCGGACAGTTCCGCTTCTACGCGGCGGAGGGCACCTGGACCGTCCGCGCCCTCGTTCCCGGCGCCACCGCCGACCGCACGGTCGTCGCCCAGCAGGGCGGCCTGGCCGAGGTCGCGATCGCGGTCTGAGAACAGCAGCGCAAGGCCGAGGGCCGCACCACCGGACCGAACACCCGGGGCGCGGCCCTCAGCCGTACCCGCCCCTTGACGCGTTCCTCGCACTGCTGCGCCGGCCTCCGGCCGTCGGTTCCGTGGCGGGGCCGTGCTGAAGTTTCATGGCCGACCTACCCTTGACTCATGCTCGCCCGGCGTCGTCGCGTGTACTTCGTCATGATGGGGACCTGTATCGGGCTCTTCGTCCTGGCGTGGTCAGTCGTACGTATCTGGTCGGTCCCCGCCGCGGTGGGGATGTGTGTGGTGGCCATGGTCATCCCGCCTGTCGCCGCGATGGTCGCGAACCGCCGCGGCCCCGACGACCGCTGGTGGGACGACCCCTCCGGCGACCCGAAGTCCGACGAGTGGTGGGACGAACTGGACGGCAAGAGGCGGCCGCGCTCCTAGCCCGCCGGCCTGCTCGCCGGGTCCGCGGCGCGGATGCGCTGGGTGAGGAAGAGGGCCGCCCGGTCCAGCGCCTCGTCGGCCTCGTCGAGGACGCCGGCGTACGACTGGAACACGTGCGGGACGTCGGCGGTGATGTCGAGGACGACGTCCACTCCGGCCGCTCTCGCGCGCGCGGCCGTGCGCGTGGAGTCGTCCAGGAGTACTTCGTTGGTGCCCGACTGCAGCAGCATCGGCGGAAACCCGGTCAGGTCGGCGTGGACGGCCGGGCTGAGCAGGGGGTCGTGCGGGTCCCTCCCCCCGCGGTACATGGCCCCGGTGTGCTCCAGGGACTCCCGGGTGAAGAACGGGTCGAGGCCGGCCTTGGTGCGCATGCTCTCTCCCGTCCGGGTGGCGTCGAGCCCGGGTGAGAACGCCACGATCGCCGCGGGCAGCGGGAGGCCCGCGTCGCGTGCGGCCAGGCAGGTGGTGATGGTGAGGCCGCCACCCGCGGAGTCACCGGCGAACGCGACGGCCGCCGGGTCCGTGCCGCCGTCGAGCAGCGCGCGGTACGCACTCAGCGTGTCCTCGATCGCGGCCGGGAACGGATGCTCGGGGGCGAGCCGGTAGTCCAGCGAGAGGGCCCGGAAGCCGGTCCTGGCCACGAGGTTGCCCGTCAGCGACAGGGCGGTCTCGGGTGAGCCGAACACGAAGCCGCCGCCGTGGAAGTACAGGAGTGTCCCCGCCCGCGGCCCCTCGGCAGGTTCGACGAGCAGCGCGGGGCGCGGGCCCAGCGTCGTGGCCGTGGTGCGGATCCCCTCCGGGACGATCATCTCCGCCATCAGCGCCCTGAACCCGGCCCGGATCCCCTCGACCGACGGGGTTCCCACGGGCCGGGGCTGCCGCAGCCGCGCGTCGAGCAGCGCCCGCTGTTCCTTGCTCATCCCTGCTCCCCTCGGAAGTGCATGCCGCTACACTATATGCCGTGGCATATAGATCGGGTGATGACAGCGCCGACCTCCTGGGGTTCTTCCACGACCTCGTCCGGTGTGAGACGCGTCTGTACAACGCCCTCAACGACCGGCTTCGCGACCGGCACGGGATCGTCACGTCGCAGTTCGAGTTCCTGCGCCACCTCCGCGACCACCCGGGGTCCCGGGTGGGGGACCTCGCCGCCGCGTTCGCCATCGGGGTCGGGGCGACCAGCAAGAGCGTCGACCGCCTGGAGCAGCAGGGCTGGGTCGCCCGGCAGGCCAACCCGGCGGACCGCCGGTCGTCACTGCTGGTGCTGACGGACGACGGCGCGGCCCTCGTCGACGCGGCGGAGGCCACCGCCGCCGAGCGGCTGGCCGGGCTGGTCGCGGACACCCTCGGGGAGTCCGCCCCGGCCGTCGCACAGACCTTCGCGCAGCTCCGCGCCGCCCTGGAACGCGACGACGTCGGCACTCCCACCGGCTGACCCGCGCCCCGGCACGCCCCTAGTACACGAGGGCCTGCGTCCCGTCCTCCATCGCCTCCTGCACGAAGACCTGCGCGCCCGCGATCCGTACGCCCTCGATGACGTCCTTCTCGGTGATGTCCCGGCGGGCCGCGCACTGCGTGCAGAGCGTGAGCGTGCCCCCGGCGAGGATCGAGTCGATCAGGTCGGGGAGCGGGGCGGCGTGGGGGAGTTCGAACTCGGCGGCCCGGCCCGGCAGGGCGAACCACGCGGACTCGCCGGTCAGCCACATCGACACCTCGACGCCACTGGCCACGGCCACCGCCGCCACCGTGAACGCCTGCGAACACCGCTCAGGGGCGTCCGCCCCCGCCGTCACCTTGATCACCAGCTTCTTCGCCATGCCGGAAGCGTAACCACCGGCCGGGACGCCCGCCCGGGACGCCCGTGCTGGGCAGCGCGCCCGTCAGTATCCGATGGCCTCGCGGAGCAGCAGCACGGTGCCGCGCCCCGGGCGGGGGTCCGCGTTGAGGACGAGCAGACGGTTGACGGCGCTGGGCACCCCGTACACCTCCCGGGAGCGGACGTCCTCCAGCGGAAGGGCGTGCTCCTCGAGGCGGCGCAGCGCCGTGCTCAGGTCGGGCACCACCTTCTGCGCGCCGACGACCCAGACCGCGTGGCCGGCTCCGCCCGCGTTCGCGGGGAGCTGGCTGCCGCTGCCCGAGGCGAGGACGAGCGAGCCGGTCTCGGTGACCGCGGCGACGCTGTTGACGACGAACTCGGGACTGGCCACCAGCCTGCGGATCTCGTCGGCGCCGGTGGCCCGGTCGATCGCCAGCACGCGCGGCCTGACGGCGTCGTACCGGCCGCCGGCGTTGAGGTCCTCGTCGATGCCGGACAGCCGGAGCGTCTCGCTCGCCCCGGTGAGCACGCCGGCGCCCTCGGGGATCAGTTCCCCGACGCGGGCGCGCGCCGCCGCGGCGTCGTCCAGGATCTCGGCGGCGAACCCGTTGGCACGCAGCGCGGCGGCCGTCCGCTCCAGTCGTCCGGCCGATGCCGGGTCGGTGAACTCGCCGCGCGTGGTGGCCTGGAAGGCGTTCATCGAAATCCCCTCACTGTCCGCGTGCTGCTCTGGCCTGTTCTGGCCTGCTCTGACCGGTACGACAACGCAGCCTCGCGGAATGTGAGGCGGCGCGGACCTCACATTCCGGCGCGCTGTCCCGTCGTAACGGGTGGAGGGCACAGCCACAGGGGCGAGCGAGGGAGACGACCGACCATGACCACCGGAGCCGAGCCCGGCGACGAGCGGGGCGAGCAGGGCGGCGAGCGGAGTGATCCGGCACTCGGCGCGATCATGAGCGAGCGGCGTCGGCTGATCAACCTCGCCTATCGGCTGCTCGGGTCGCTCGCCGACGCCGAGGACGTCGTGCAGGAGACGTACGCCCGCTGGTACGCCATGCCCGCACGGGAGCAGCAGGCCATCGAGTCGCCCGGCGCCTGGCTGATGACGGTCGCCGGCCGCATCTGCCTGAACCTGCTCGGCTCCGCGCGGGCCAGGCGGGAGACGTACGTGGGCGACTGGCTCCCGGAACCGCTGCCCGAACCCACGGAGTGGATCACCGGGCGCCCCGGCGCCGACGGTACCGACCCGGCCGACCGGATCACCCTGGACGAGTCGGTGACGATGGCCTTCCTGGTCGTCCTCGACGCGATGACCCCGGCCGAGCGCGTCGCGTTCGTCCTCCACGACGTCTTCCGCTACCCCTTCGGCGAGGTCGCCGAGATCGTCGGCCGCACCCCGGCGGCCTGCCGCCAACTCGCCTCGTCCGCCCGCCGCCGCATCCGCACCGCCCGGACCCCCGCGGTCCCGGGGGCCGGACAGGCCGACATCGTCAGGCGGTTCAGAACGGCGTGGGAGGCCAAGGACATCGAGGCCCTGATCGGTCTGCTCGACCCGGACGCCACCGCGACCGCCGACGGCGGCGGGCTGGCCGTCACCCACCTGGACCCGATCGTGGGCGGCGAGCGGATCGCCCGTGCCTACGCCGAGATCGCCCGCGTGTCGGGCCACCGCACCACGTTCCTGGAGTGCACGGTCAACGGCCTGCCCGGCCTGGTCGCGCAGCAGGAGGGCGAAGTCGCGACCGTCTTCGCCTTCGAGATCGCGGCCGGCCGGATCAGGCGCATCTGGGCGGTACGCAACCCCGAGAAGCTCCGCCCCTGGCGGTCCTAGACGCGGGCGACCCGCACCGGGCCGCCCGTGGTGACCGACTCGACGGCCGCCAGGGCGACGGCCAGGGCCGCGCGGGCGTCCTCGCCGGTCACGGACGGGGTGCGGCCGGTGCGGACGGCCTCCGCGAAGTCGGCCAGTTCGGCGACGTAGGCGTCCCGGAACAGGTCCTGGTCGTACGTCGTGCAGTCGGCGCTGATGCCGTCGGGACCGTAGGCGGTGAGGTGGGTGCGGCGGATGTCCCCCAGGGTGAGCATGCCGTTCGAGCTGAACACCTCGCCGCGCACGTCGTACCCGTACACCGCCTGGAAGTTGGCCTCCGCCGTGGCCAGGGCGCCGTTGTCGAAGCGGATGGTGACGATCGCGGTGTCCAGCAGGCCCCGGTCCTTGAAGTCCGGGCGGACCAACGCGTCGGCCATCGCGAAGACCTCGACCGGTTCGGCGCCGGGGTTGAGGTAGCGCAGGGTGTCGAAGTCGTGGATGAGGGTCTCAAGGAAGATCGTCCACGGCGGGATGCGGGACGGGTCGGCGAGCCGCGGGTCCCGGGTCAGCGAACGCAGCAGCTGTGGCGTGCCGATGCCACCGGCGGTGATCCGCTCGTGGGCCGCGCGGAAGCCCGCGTCGTAGCGGCGGCTGAAGCCCACCTGGAGCGGTACGCCCGCCGCCCGCGCCGCCTCGACGGCCCGGTCGGCGTCGGCGAGGGTGATGGCCATGGGCTTCTCGCAGTAGACCGCCTTGCCGGCCTTCGCCGCGGCCTCGACCAGGTCGGCGTGGGTGCGGGCCGGGGTCGCGATTACCACCGCGTCGATGCCCGGGTCCGTGAACAGGTCGGCCACGTCGGTGTGGGCGGTGGGACAGCCGAGCCGGTCGGCGAGGGCCCGGGCGGCGCCCGGCGCGGGGTCGGCGAGGGCGCCGAGCCGGACGCCGGGGAGCCGGCGGGCGAGCGTCTCGGCGTGGAAGGAGCCCATGCGGCCGGTGCCGATGAGGCCGACGGAGAGGGCGGGTGACGTGGTCATGAGGGGCTTCCTTGTGTCCGTGGGGCGCTGGTCAGACGGTGAACGCGGTGCGGAACCGGCGGAGCGCGCTCTCGCTGTCCTCGCTCGCCCAGGCCTCCATCGCCACCGTGCCGTCGTAACCGAGGCCGGCCAGGGCGCGGGCGACCGCCGGGTAGTTGATCTCTCCGGTGCCGGGTTCGCGGCGGCCGGGCACGTCGGCCACCTGGATCTCGCCGATCAGGCCTGCGCCGTGCGCCTTGCGGACCAGCTCGATGAGATTCCCCTCGCCGATCTGGGCGTGGTAGAGGTCCAGGTTCATCCGCAGGCCCGGCCGGTCCACGGCGGCGACCAGGGCCAGGGTGTCGGCGGCCTTCGCGAACGGCACGCCGGGGTGGTCGACGGCGGTGTTGAGGTTCTCCAGCGTGAAGACGACACCGGCCTGCTCGCCCAGTTCGGCGATCCGCGTCAGCGTGTCCTGCGCGGCGGCCCACATCTCCTGCGTCGGCTCGCCCTTCACCGGGTCCACGGGCAGTCCGTCCCCGTCCAGGCCGGTGCCGTGCAGGTTGAGGCGCGGGCAGCCGAGCCGGTCGGCCGCGTCGATCGACTCCCGCGCGGTGCGCAGCAGTTCGGCCACACCGTCGGGGTCCGTGAGGTTGCCCCGCACATACCCGGTCATCGAGCCGAACTCGGCCGGGGTGCGGGCCAGCGCGTCGAGGTCGTGCCGGGTCCAATCCCAGATCTCGACCTGGAACCCCTCGTCGTGCAGCCGTCGCGCCCGCTCGTCGACGGGCAGGTCCCGGAAGACCATCTCGGCACAGACCGCCAGTGTGAACATCGTCGTTCGCCTCTCTCCGGGTTCTCGGGCCGCGGGCCGCGTTCGTCGCCTAGAACGTTCTAGATGCGCCCCAAGGAATGTTCCAGAACGTTCTAGAACGTTCTAGGGATGGCATGGAAATGGCAGGGCGGCCTAGAACGTTCTAGAAGCCGTCGCCAGTACGCCAGCCCGCGACGGCTGTGTCAAGACATGCGCTCCAGAACGTTGCAGTAGAACGTTGCAGTATCGCTGACCTGAGGATTCTCCTTCGTCTACGATCGCCCTCGGGCTGTCAGCGCATACGACCACGGAGGTTGCCGTGCCACCTACCCCCGGGGTTCCCGACGGCCGTCGGCCGACCCTCGCCGACGTCGCGGCCCGCGCCGGCGTCTCCACGGCGCTGGTCTCCATCGTGATGCGCGGTGTGGCGGGCGCGAGTGCGGCCACCCGCGAACGCGTCCTCCAGGCCGCCCGGGAGATCGGCTACCGCCCCGACTCCCGCGCCCGCCTCCTGCGCAGCAACCGCACCCACCTGATCGGCGTGCAGTTCGAGATCCAGGAACCCTTCCACACCGACCTGGTGGAGCGCCTCTACGCCGCCGCCGAGGCCGCGGGCTACCAGCTCGCGCTCAGCGCGGTCGCGGCCAGCCGCAGTGAGCGCCAGGCCGTCGAGTCCCTGCTCGGCGACCGTTGCGAGGCGCTGATCCTGCTGGGCCCGCAGGCTCCGGCCGCCCGCCTCGCCGAACTCGCCGCCCTGCTGCCCGTCGTGTCCGTGGCCCGGCGCCTGCGTCCCGCCGTCCCCGGCGTCCAGGTCATCCGTACCGCCGACGACGAGGGCGCCCGCCAGGCCGTCGACCACCTCGTGGCCCTCGGCCACCGGGACATCCTGCACATCGACGGCGGCCGGGCGCCGGGCGCGGCCGAGCGCCGCCGCGGCTACCGCACGGCGATGAACGACCACGGTCTCGCCGACCGTGTCCGGATCCTGCCCGGCGGCCTGACCGAGCAGGAGGGCGCCAAGGCCGCCCGCACGATCCTCGACGCCACCCCCTGGCCCTCCGCCGTCCTCGCCTTCAACGACGCCTGCGCCACCGGCCTGCTCGGCGCGTTCTTCCGGGCCGGGGTCTCGGTGCCCGGCGAGATCTCCGTGGTCGGCTTCGACGACAGCCGCCCGGCCCGCCTGCCCCACATCGACCTCACGACGGTGGCCCAGGACATTCCCCGGATCGCCGAACTGGCCGTGGCCGCCGCGACGGTCCGTCCGCAGAGCGGCGAACCGCGGATCGGCGAGGACGTGGTCGCGCCGCGGCTGGTGGTCCGGGGCACCACAGCGCCTCGCTAGCGTGGCGCCGATGTGCGTCCGGGGGTGGGAGTCGCACAGGTTCTCGGTCACAGTGGGCGTACCCGGTCGGGGAGAAGCCGGGGTGGGGGGAGAAGACCGATGACGGAACCCGATCTGTTCGCACTGGAAGCCGTCGTGGTGGGGCAGCCGAAGCGTTCGATGTGGCGCAGATACACAGGCCCCGTCCTGGCCGTGTCCACCGTGGCGGGAACCCCGCTCGCCCAGGTCGCGGACACGGACACCGACCACAAGCACTTCGTCCTCACGAAAACGTCCGGCGAGTTCATCGTGCGGATCGAGAAGCGTTCCTGGCCCGATCCGTTCGAGCAGTTCGGACCGGTGCGGTTCCACTTCCTCGACGGAGCGGACCGGGAGGTCGGCACCGCCGGTGCCCGCGGACTCGCCAAGTCCCGGCAGCTCAGCCTCCGGACGGAGCAGGGACGCCGGCTCCTTCTCGCACGGCAGGGTCTGCTGTCCGTCGAATGGCACCTCACCGAGACCGGCCCGGCAGGGGGCCCGGCACCGGAGATCCTTGGCCGGGTCACGGTGAGCACCATCGACTCGGGGACCGGGTTGCAGCAGTACGCCGTCGAAATGGCCCACCACCTGGACGCCTCCGAACGGCGGACCGTCGTTGCCTCGGTCGTCTCTCTGCACGTACTCCGCCGGCCTCCGGGCGAGGGCTCCGGGCCGGCCTGAGTGCGCCGCGGTCAACAGACAGCGGTGGGCGCCCGTCGAACGGCTCAAGCCGGGGTCAGTACCGCGTAGTCCGCGAAGACCCGCCGGTACCGCAGGTGCCGGGTCTCCTGCGTGTGCCGCCGCTGCCACTCCTCGACCTCGGCCGGATGCCCGCACACCCCCGACTCGGCCCCGCAGTCCTCGTCCTCCCCCGACACGCACCGCGCCGCGTACTCCGGCGCCGCGCTCGCGTCCTGCGCGATCACGTACGGCACGTACCGGAAGACCCGGCGGGTCACGGCTGGTGCTCCGCGCGCTGATGCTGGCGCAGCAGCACGTTCGCGTCGGTGGCCGCGCTGTGGTCGTGGGCGACCAGGGCGGTCTCCCGGCGGCCGCCCAGCTCCGTGCACTCGGTACAGCCGGGGACGGGCCAGGGCGGGCGGCTCAGGTCGTCCGGGTTCGGCGGTACGGCCCATGAACTACGGTCGTTCGCCGCGCGTACGCCCGCGCTGAGCCGCTCTCTGTCGGTGGCGGGCCGCAGCGTCGAGGGATGGGCCTGCCACTCTCTCCCTCCCCCCACGGGACGCAGCATCGCGTACGGCCCCGACTGGTCCCGGTACTCGCCGACCTGGTCGGTGGCGGTGTCGTAGAGCAGGGTTCCGGGCTCCATGGCATTCGCTCCTTTTGTCCAACATCTATACGAAATGCGAGAGTTGGACTACTCTGCGTATCGAGGCTGCTACGAGGATGGCCGGGAGGTGGGGTCGGCACGCCGAGAGGGACCGGTTCTTCCCCGTCTGGCGGCGCTAATTCCACAGATTCCACGGGGAATCAGGGAGGGGTCCGGTGCCGCAGAGGCGGGTGGTGACGGGACGCAGTCAGGAGCCCAGGCAGCGGTTCGCGGAGGAGTTGCGGTTGCTGAGGGCGGAGGAGGGGGTGAGCTTAAGGGAGCTGGCCGAGCGACTGGGCTGGGATCCGTCGCAATTCGGGAAGCTGGAGAACGGGCACACGCTGGGCGGACCGGAGGTGGTCCAGGCGCTGGATCAGTTCTACGGAACGCCGGGGTTGTTGCTCGCCTTGTGGGAGCTGGCGATGGCGGATCCGGCGCAGTTCCGGGAGCGGTATCGGCGGTACATGGTGTTGGAGGCCCGGGCGTTGAGCATGTGGCAATATGCGCCGAGCGTTCTTCCCGGGCTGTTGCAAACACCGGAGTACGCGAGGGAGTTGCTCAGGCAGGGTGGACTCACCGGCGATGAGCTTGAGGCACAGGTTGAAGCACGAGTCGGACGACGAGAGGTTCTCTTGAGGGAGGACCCGCTTCAGCTCCGTGTCATTGTCTCCGAGGCGGTACTGCGTACGCCGCTCCGGAGCCGTGAGGAATGGCGTGGGCAGTTGGAGCACGTGATCGTGATGGGGCGCCACTTCAACGTAACCATGCAGGTACTGCCGTTGGCCGCCGGGCTGCACACCCTGATCAACACCGACACCATCTTCCTCCGGGGGTCGGAGGGGCAAACTGTCGCCTGGGTCGAGACTGGCTATTCCGGCGAACTAGTGCAAGAAACAGCCGCCGTCGAACGGCTACTGCTCCGATACGATCGGGTACGTGATTTGGCCCTATCCCCGGACGAATCACGGCAGTTCATCGAACGGATGCTGGAGGAAGCGCCATGCGAGCCATCGACTTGAGCAGCATTACGTGGCGCAAGAGCAGCTACAGCAACCAGGACGGTGGTGAATGCCTCGAAGTCGCCGCCGGTCTCCCCTCCCTCGTCCCCGTCCGTGACAGCAAGGCCCCCTCTCGCGGAACCCTCCTCTTCGAAGCCTCCGCCTGGGCGGCCTTCGTCGAGGGCGTCGAGCGGGCCGGGCGCTGATGTTGGACTACGGCCTCGACCTCTCCGGCCTGGAGCGCGACCTCGCGCTGCCCGACCTGGTGGCCGAAGGCGATGAGCTCGACGCGCTGGTGTCGGCGCAGACCGACTGGTCGCTGCCGACGCCGGCGGCGGGTTGGACGATCGCCCACCAGATCGCTCACCTCGCCGCGGCCGATGCGAACGTCCTCGTCGCGATACGGACCCCGGACGCCTTCGACGCAGGCGGCCAGAACGCCGATCTCGTCGCCGCCGAGGGCGCGGCCAAACCCCGATCGGTGCTGCTGGAGGAGTGGCGGGCCGGGCGGGCCGAGGTGGCGACGGCGCTATGTGACATAGCACTGGACCGTGGGTTCCCCTGGTACGGCTCACAGCTCACCGCGACCCTCATGGTGCCGCTGCGCCTGATGGAGACGTGGGCTCACGGGCAGGACGTCTTCGACACGCTGGGGGTGCCGCACCAGGCGACGAGTCGGCTGCGCCATGTGGCCTCGTTGGGAGTGACAGGACGCGAACTGTCCTTCTTCGCCGCCCAACTGCCGCCCCTCACAGAGCCGTTCCGCATCGAGCTGGCCGGTCCCGACGGTCAGACCTGGGTCTGGGGCCCGGAGGACGCCGCGCAACGGGTTCGGGGCAGCGCCCTCGACTTCTGCCTTCGGGTCACGCACCGCAGGTCACTGGCCGAGACCGGCCTCACGGCGGTCGGCGAGGACGCGCAGAAGTGGCTCGAGATCGCTCGCGTATTCCTCTGATCACCGGTGATCACCGGTAGGCCGCGACCGCCACCCGCACGAACGACCGCAGCAACGGATTCCCGTCCCCCTCGGCCCACGCCACCACCACCCGGCTCGGCGGCATGTCGGCGACCGGTACCACCGTGAGCCCCGCTCCCGGGTCGTGGCCGGCCAGGGTCATGCCGACCGTGCCGTTCCAGAGCACCGCCTGCCGGCACTCCTGAACGGCCCGCACCACCGGCCCCTCCCTTGTCACCCCGCCGTTCCAGTACGACTGCCAGAGCCGGTCCGTGCCCTCCGGGAACCGGAACCAGCGCCGGTCGGCGAGGTCGGCCAGCTCCAGGCTCTCCCGGCCGGCCAGCGGATCGTCGGCACGGAGCAGCGCCCCCACCGGGTCGGCGCGCAACTCCCTCACCACCAGCCCTGTTTCGTCGAACGGCGCGCGGGTCAGGGCGATGTCGACGGCACCGGAGTGCAAGCCGCACGTGGGGTCCGTCAGGTCGGTCTCGCGGATGCGGATCTCGACGCCCGGGTGACGTTCGCGGTAGGCGTGAGCCAGCCGCCGTACGCCCGGATCCGTGCTGTCGCCCAGGAGGCCGACGGTCAGGACAGCGCTCCCCGCCGCCGTCGCGACCCGTACGCGCAGCCGCTCGGCCTGGTCCAGGAGCGCGCGGGCCTCGTCCAGCAGGACCGCTCCTACCGGGGTCAGGGCGACCCCGGCCGGCGACCGCTCGAAGAGCCGCGCGCCGACCTCGGTCTCCAGCCCCTTGATCGCACGGCTCAGCGGGGGCTGGCTCATATGGAGCCGTGCGGCGGCCCGACCGAAGTGGAGTTCCTCGGCGACCGCCACGAAATAGCGCAGCGTGCGTAGCTCCATGCAGCAACGATACCGACCGGGTATCGGGGCGGCGGAACAGGTCTTGGACGGCCGGACCGCCCCGGCCGTCGAATCGGAGCATGACGACTCACGACCACAACGACCATCCCGCGGTGTCCGTCGTCGGGCCCGGCGACGGTGAGGTGCTGATGCTCGGCGCCACCCGGATGCGCGTCCTGGAGGACGGGCGTACCACCGGGCACCGCCTCGGCCTCGCCGAGTCCGTGCTCGCGCCGCACACCCCCGGCCCGCCGCAGCACCGGCACGGCCGGCACGACGAGGGGTTCTACGTCGTCTCCGGCTCGGTGCGCTTCACCGTCGGGGACGAGGAGTACGACGCCACGGCCGGGACCCTCGTCATGGTGCCGCCCGGCGCCCCGCACACCTTCGCCAACGTCACCGGTGAACCGGCGGTCATGCTCAGCACGTTCACGCCCGATCTGTACGTGCAGTACTTCCGGGACCTGCGGGACCTGTTCGCGGCCGGCGAGGCACCGAGCCGGCAGGCGAACCTCGACGTGATGAGCCGTTACGCCACCGAGCCCGCCGACGTCTCATGAGCGTCGCGTACTGGACCGTGGCCGGTCTGCTCGCCCTCTTCTACCTCTACGGGGGCGGGCTGAAGATCGTACGGAGCCGGGAACGGCTGCTGCCGATGATGGCGTGGGTGGACAGTATGCCGATGCCGGCCGTCCGGGCCATCGGGGTGGTGGAGGTGCTCGGCGCGACCGGCCTGGTCCTCCCGCGCCTGATCGGCGTCGTGCCCTGGCCGGCCCTGGCCGCCGCGACCGGGTTCGTGGTCCTCCAGATCGGCGCGATCAGGGTCCATCTGCGGATGGGGGACCGTCGGATCGCCCTCAACCTCACGCTTCTTCTCACGGCGGCGGTGACCGGGTGGCTGGCGGCGGTTTCCTGATCGTAATTAATCTTTGGACAACTCGATGGGTCGACCATGAGTCTCCTGTGGGGCGTGGATCAAGGAATCCACGCTTCCGCTCTGCACAGGGGGGACGAAATGGACACATCAGAGAGACCATCAGAGAGACCATCAGAGACACCGCCAGAGACACCGTCCGAGGCGCCGCCGGAAGCGCCTGGGGAAACCGCGACGGAAACCGCGCCGGAAACCCCGCCCGAAATACGGAGAAGACGCCGTACCGGCGCACTGATCGCCACCGCCGCCGTACTCGGCATCGTGGCCGGTACCTGCGTCGGCTACCTCGTCCAGGCCGACCGCGGGCCCACCGCCCTGCCGCCCCTTTCCCAGCCGTCCCTCACCCAGGCGAAGGGTGCCGGTCCCGAGTCGCTGTCGGCCGTCCAGGACCGGCAGGTCAGGGCCGACGGCGATCTGCGCAGGCTGCTGCTGAAGAAGCCGAGGGGCGCGCGTGCGCCCCTGTTCACGACGGGCAGCGACGGCTGGATGAGCCTCGCCGACTACGCGGAGACGTACGACAAGCCCGCGAGCGGCTTCGCGGATCTCGTCGCCGGCGAGTTCCGGCGGGCGGCCGTCACGAACTGGCGGGAGAGCAGCACGTACAGCGTGGAGATCCGCCTGATCCAGTACCGCCAGGAGGAGACGCTCGGGGCGGCAGACGCGGCCGACAGCGGTTACTACTGGGCCGACAAGGACGCCGGCACGGACGGCCGGCCGATACCCGGCACCGGCGACGGCATGGCGTACGTCCACGACAAGCCCCACAGCAAGCCGGGTTACCTGGACGTGTACTCGGCCGAGGCGCACGCCTGGCGCGGTGACATCGCCATGGAGATCTGGGTCTACGACACGAAGCCGATCCCGAAGACGAAGATCATGGATCTGGCGAAGCGGCAGATGGAGCGGCTGTGAGCGAGGAACTGTCCGGTGTGACCGGCGTGACCGGTGAGGCCGACAGAGTGGGTGCGGCCGGTGAGGCCGGCGGTCGTCAGCGGCGCCGTACGGCCCGGATCGCCGGGATCGGTGTCCTGCTCGTCGCCGTCGTCGCAGGGGTCGCCGGTACCGCCGTGAGCGTGAACGGCGCCGACCGGGATCCGGGAGTCCCCGGCTGGGACCTGCCGAAGACGGCCAAGGGCAGGGCGAAGGAGGCGGCAGCCGGCGGAACCGGTCTGCAGGCCCTGCTGCTGCCCTACGGCACCAACGGGTTCGGGCGGGGCCCGGACATCGGGGAGTTCGGCGCCGACGCCCGGCTGTCCGGTCGCGAGGCCACCGACCTGCGCAAGGAGTCGATCAAGGATCTGCCCCGCTCCCAGCGCAAGGAGCTGGAGCGGCTGATCGACAAGCAGCAGACCAAGGGCATGGCGATGCGCAGCTACCTGAGCACCGAGACGCCGACGGAGGGCACGCCGTACTCGGACCGCGCCTACACCGTCGACATCGTGCTGTCGCAGCTGGGCGACCAGCGGACCGTGCGGAGCGTCGCCACGGCCCAGCAGGAGGTCTTCGACGCGCTGAAGATCTTCCGAAAGGGCCCGGAGGTGAAGGGGCACAAGGACGCCGCCTGCTTCCTGCCGCCCGCCGACTCGGCGGAGAAGCTCGACATGATGGTGTGCTCCGCGTACGTGGGCGACGTGCTGGTCAGCGCCACGGCCACCGGTGCCAAGCCGCTGGACGAGAAGGGTGTGGCGCTGTTGCTCGGCGAGCAGCTCGACCGGATCAAGAACCCGGGAATGGCGGTATGACCATGAACCAGCCCGAGCAGACCGAGCAACGCGTGGAGCCCGTAGAGCCCTTGGAGCGCGTGGAGCCCCTGCACGCCGTCGAGCCCGTCGAGCCCGTACAGGCCGTCGACCCCGTGCAGGCCGTGCAGGCCGTGCAGCCGGAGTCGGCCGTCGGCCCCCCGGTGAGCCTCCCGGTGACCGAGCCGCAGCCCGCGAGGAAGGACCGCCGTCGGCTCCGGGCCGCCCTCCGCTGGGTCTCGGCCGTGGCCGTCTTCGCCGTCGTCGGGACCGGTACGGCGTACGGCATCACGCGCGCGGACCGGACGGACGTACCCGGCCTGGCCACGCACTCCGACGGCCGCTGGGAGTACCCCACCCTGGTGAAGCCGCCGCTGCCGTCCGGCAGCCCGGCGCCGTTCGCCGAGGCCGACAAGGTGAACGCGCACTACGCCGACCTGCGCCGACTGGTGCTGCCCGCGCCCCGGGGCGCCACCGCCGACGGCGCCCTGCGCGGCACGGACGGCTGGCTGGCGACCAAGGACTTCCTGGCGCTCTACGCCGACAAGGCGGACCGCGAGGAGCTCGCCGGGAAACTGGCCGACTACGGGCTCCGGCACATCGCGGCCCGTGGCTGGACCACCCCGGACGGCACGCACACCGGGATCTATCTGCTGCAGTTCGGCAGTGCCACGATCACCGAGAAGCTGCTGAACACCGAGATGATCGTGCACGACGCGCCCGCCTACACGGTGCGCGGCGCCGACACCTACCTCTGGGACGAGAAGTTCCCGGACGCCGCCCGGATCGACGACGTCCGCCTGGCGCCGTACGTGGAGGACAAGCCGTACGGTACCGAGCAGATGCGGCTGGTCTACCTCGCGGCCGGCGACACCTTCGGCGTGATCGTCCAGTCCCGGAAGGGGGAGGCGCTCACCGTCCCCTTCCAGCAGACGGTGACGCTGCAGAGCGAGCTGCTGAGCTGACCTCGCCAAGAGCACCGGGCCCCGGCCGCGTAAGCTGGGGCCCGGCTCTCGTACGTACCCACCCTCGCTCAAGGAGCACCCGTGGAAGCCTTCTTCGAAACCCTGCTGGTCCTGGTCTGCGTCGGCGTCCTCGCCTTCGCCTGGCTGACCGTGAAGAAGCTGTACCAGGGCCAGCGCTGATCCACACCGTCGTCTAGGAAACCGCCGCCATGATCGAGATTCCGTCCGACCTGCACAAGGACCTGGTCCCGCTCGCCTTCCTGCTGGGCAGCTGGGCCGGCGCGGGTGTCCACGACTTCCCGGGCTCGGAGAAGTGCAACTTCGGCCAGGAGGCCACTTTCAGCCACGACGGACGGGACTTCCTGGAGTACCACTCCCAGACCTGGGTCCTGGACAACGACGGGAACAAGGTCCGTCCGCTGGAGACCGAGCACGGCTTCTGGCGCATCGACGCGAACCGCAAGGTCGAGGTCACGATGGTCCGCGACGAAGGCGTGATCGAGATCTGGTACGGCGAGATGGCCGACAAGAAGCCGCAGATCGACCTGGTCACGGACGCGGTGGCGCGGACCGCGGCCGCTGCCCCCTACAGCGGCGGCAAGCGGCTGTACGGCTACGTCAAGAGCGACCTGATGTGGGTCGGCGAGAAGCAGACCCCCGAGGTCGAGCTGCGTCCCTACATGTCGGCCCACCTGAAGAAGGTCGTCACCCCGGAGGACGTCGAGCGCTGGGCCAAGGCCCTCCCCGACGACATGCCGGACGACGGGATCGCGTTCTTCAAGTAGTTCTGGATTTCGGAAGTAGTCCTAGACTTTCGGTGTGGTGAGCACCGACTGGAAGAGTGACCTCAGGCAGCGCGGCTACCGGCTGACGCCGCAGCGGCAGCTCGTGCTCGAAGCCGTGGACACCCTTGAGCACGCGACCCCCGACGACATTCTCGGCGAAGTGCGGAAGACCGCGTCGGGGGTCAACATCTCGACGGTCTACCGGACCCTGGAACTCCTGGAGGAGCTGGGGCTGGTCAGCCATGCCCATCTGGGGCACGGCGCGCCGACGTACCACCTTGCCGACCGGCACCACCACATCCACCTGGTCTGCCGCGACTGCGAGAACGTGATCGAGGCGGACGTGGCGGTGGCCGCGGAGTTCACCGCGAAGCTGAGGCGGGAGTTCGGCTTCGAGACGGACATGAAACACTTCGCCATCTTCGGGCGTTGCAAGGACTGCACGCGCAAGAGAGCCAGGCCCGCAACCGTCCAGAGTTCAATTACCGAGTCGTAGGCTTACGCATATGAAGAGCCCTCTGCTGTCCCTGCCCGGTGCGGTATCCGCCGAGGGCGTGGACGAAGGCGTCGCCGCCCACTACGGCGACCTGTTCCGCGAGCAGCGCGCCCTCGCCGACGGCGCGGGTTTCGTCGACCTCTCCCACCGGGGGGTCGTGGCCGTCACCGGCGAGGACCGGCTGAGCTGGCTGCACCTCCTGCTCACCCAGCACGTCAGCGAGCTGCCCGTCGGCGAGGCCACCGAGGCGCTGATCCTCTCCGCGCACGGCCACATCGAGCACGCGCTGTACCTGGTCGACGACGGTACGACCGTCTGGGCCCATGTCGAGCCCGGCACCCAGGAGGCGCTGATCGCCTACCTGGAGTCGATGAAGTTCTTCTACCGGGTGGAGGTCGCCGACCGGACGGCCGACTTCGCCGTCGTCCACCTGCCGGCGGGTTCGATCGCCGAGGTACCGGACGGCGTCGTGGTACGCGAGACGGCGTACGGCCGTGATCTCTTCCTGCCCCGCGCCGACCTGGAGTCGTACGCCGCGAAGGCGGGCCCGGCGGCCGGGCTGCTCGCCTACGAGGCGCTGCGCGTCGAGCACCACCGGCCCCGGCTCGGCTTCGAGACCGACCACCGGACCATCCCGCACGAGCTGGGCTGGATCGGCACCGCGGTGCACCTCCAGAAGGGCTGCTACCGCGGCCAGGAGACGGTGGCCCGGGTGCAGAACCTCGGCAAGCCGCCGCGCCGCCTGGTCTTCCTCCACCTGGACGGCAGCGAGGTGCACCTGCCGCCGCACGGGACCGAGATCCGCGTCGCCGACGAGGGCGCGGACGGCCGGAAGATCGGCTTCGTGACGACGTCGGTACGCCACTTCGAACTGGGGCCGGTGGCCCTGGCGCTGGTCAAGCGCAACCTCCCGGCGGACGCCCGGCTGGTCGCGGGGGAGACGGCCGCGGCACAGGAAGTGATCGTCGAGCCGTAGCCCCGCCCCGGGGGTCGTCCACAGCCTGTGGATGTGCGCGAGCGCCCTGCGGGATATGCCGTCGACACTCCATAATCGGCAACGGGCGGCGACCACTTGGACACGGTGTGCACGTGTTCGACCCGGCGAGCGGCGTGCCCTCGGGGGGAGGCGCCGTGACACCGCAGGAGGAGTTCGCCGAGGCGCTGCGCGTCCGCCGGGAGGCCGCGGACCTCTCCCTCGCCGAGCTGGCCCGCCGGGTGCACTACAGCAAGAGCTACCTCAGCCGGGTGGAGAACGGCCTGCGGCCCCCGGGCCGGCTGCTCGCCGAGCGCTGCGACGCCGCCCTGCGGGCCGACGGCGCCCTGCTCGCCCTGCTGCCGCCCGGACCCGAGCAGCACGATCGACGGGACGAGCGGCGGGACGAGCGGCGGGACGAGGCCGACCGGTCCGTCCGCGGCACCCGGCGCCGCCCACCTTCCGACCCGGCCCCGGCCGTGCCCCCGCCCGCCCGGCCGAGCGGCTACGGCGCCGCCTTCGACCAGCACATCCGGCGCGGCGACACCCGTCACCTGCTCGGCGAGATGTACGAGGCGGGCCGGCACTACCAGGCCGCCTACGAGGCCGCCGGCGGCGACGCACTGGCCCGCGCGCACGCCGTCGTCCGCAGCGCCCGCCGCTGGTCCGACCCCGGACAGGTCGACCGCGACCTGCTGTTCCGCATCGACGCCTGCCTGGCCGCCCTGGCCGGCCGCGAGGACACCCGGGCCGTGGAACTGCGGCTCCAGCTCACCGCCCACCGGGCCAAGAAGCTCGCCATGGCCATCGGCGACGACACCGCGGTCACCGGCGCCGAACCCCGCACCGGCGCCCGGCTGGCCCGCCGGGCGCTGGCGGAGCTGCGCGACCGCGACCGCCGGCCACCCGGAGCGCGCGGCGGGGGCATCGGGGACGAGGCCCGCTGCGAGGTGCTGACCGAGACCCGCTGGGCGCTGTACGACTTCGAGCCCGCCCGCACCCTGCTCGCCCTCTCCACCGAACTCCGCGACCTCGCCGTCCGCTCGCACTCCGCCTACTTCCAGGGCGAGGCCCTGGTCGCCCTCGCCATCGACCAGCTGCGCACCGGCCGGGTGCCCGCCGCCGAGGCGACCCTCAGCCTGCACCGGGAGTACGCGGCCCGGCACCGCAGCCGGCTCGCGCACTGGCAACAGGGCACGCTGGACGCCCTGATGAGCCTGTGGCGCGGCGAGTTCGCCACCGCCGAGGAGTGGATCCTCGGGGAGGCCGGGCAGGTCGCGGCGGCGATGGAGGCCGGGCTCTCGATGCCCGCGGACAACCTCAGCCAGACCGTCCTCGGCCAGGAGTACTGGCTGCGCCACGAACAGGGCCGCCTGGCCGAGCTGTTCGCCTCCCCGCGGATGGCCGGCGTCCAGCGCCGCGGCTACTTCCCGGTGTGGCGGGCCGGCCTCGCCCTGGCCCTGTGCGCGACCGGACGGTACGAACAGGCCGCGGACCAGCTCCGGGCGTTCGCCGCCGACGCCGGCGACTTCACCCGGTTCCCGCCGAGCGGCTGGGCCCTGCCCACCGCGGCGACCCTCGCCCTGGTCTGCGCCGAGCTCGCGGAGCGCACCGACCGCCGTACCGAGCTGTCGGCGTACCTCCCGGCGCTGCGGGCCCTGCTCGACGCGCACGGCGACGAACTGGTGCTGGCCGGCTGGCCCACCGTGCTCCTTGGCCCCGCCGCCCGCTTCAGCGCCCTGCTCGCGCTCGTCGCGGGTGAGCCGGAGACCGCGCTCGGGCACCTCGCCCGTGCCGTACGCCTGGCGCAGCGCTATCCGGCGCAGCTGGCCCGGCTCCGCCTCGACGAGGCCCGCGCCCGGCTCCGTACCGGCTCGCCCGCCGCCCTGGCCACCGCCCAGGGCCTGGCCCGGACCGCGCTCGGCACGGCGGAGGAACTCGGCATGGCGGCGCTGGCCCGGGACTGCCGGGAGCTGCTCACATCTCCAGAAGGACGGTGAACGGGCCGTCGTTCGTCAGCGACACCCGCATCTGCGCCCCGAACCGCCCGGTCGCCACGGTCGCCCCCAGCGACCGCAGCTGTGCGACCACCTCGTCCACCAGCGGCTCGGCCACCTCGCCGGGCGCCGCCGCGTTCCAGGTCGGCCGCCGCCCCTTGCGGGCGTCGCCGTACAGCGTGAACTGGCTGACGACGAGCAGGGGCGCGTCGATGTCACTGCACGACTTCTCGTCCGCCAGCATGCGGACCGACCAGAGCTTCCTGGCGAGCTGGGCGGCCTTCTCCTTCGTGTCGTCGTGCGTCACGCCGACGAGCACGCACAGCCCCTCGCCCTCGATCGAGCCGACCGTCTCGCCGTCCACGACGACGCTCGCGCCGTCCACCCGCTGTACCACCGCTCGCATGCGGACCATCATGCCCGGTGCCCGCACGGCCCCCGCAGGGGGCTGCCGCGGGGCCCATTATTGATCCTTAACATCCCAACTAGGGCCGTTCGGGGGCACTCGGTCACATTGCGGCCACTTGGGGTGGCACCATGCTTCCACACGCCGGTCGAGGGGACGGTAGAGGCGTATGAGCACACCGAGTACCGGGCAACTGAGGACGCAGGGCACATCGAGCCTGCCTCGGCCGCCCGCACAGCGCGGCGAGGACATCCCGCTGCCCGTGGAACCGCCGGAGCACGACCTTGGCCGCCTGAGTCTGCCCGAACTGCGCGTACTGCGCCGGGACGCGCAGCGCGACGAGGCCGACCTGAGTTATGTACGACGGCTGCTCCAGGGCCGTATCGACATCCTGCGCGCGGAACTGGCCCGGCGTTCCCCGGCGGGCGCGGCCTCCGTCGTGGACCGCCTGCCGGAGATCCTCACGGACGCCCCGGCCCGCCACCGCTCCTCGGCCCGCCACGTCACGCTGGGCACCCCGCACAACGAGGAGTACGACAGGCTGGCCGCCGACATGCTGGCCGAGGTGGAACTCTCCGACCTGGAGGCCCGCACGGACACCGAGCTGACAGCGGCGATGGGCCGCCTGGTCCGCTACGAGCAGGAGGTGTCGAGGCGAAGGCAGCACCTGCAACGAACGGCGGACGACTCCAGCGGCGAGATCACCCGTCGCTACCGGGAGGGCGAGGCCCAGGTCGACGATCTACTGACGTAAGGCCGAGCGCCCCTTCAGGGGCGCGGCGAACTGCGCGACAAGCCCCCACCGGGCCCGCAGCAGAAATTGAATCGGCACCACCCCGGTCGAACACATACCGTGCTGTCATGACCGACGCCGTCGAAGTCCGCCCCATAACCGAATCCGAGTTCCAGGACTGGCAGCGGGCCCTGTCCACCGGTTTCCTCCGCCCGCCTCACCTCTCCGCCGACCAACTCGACGCCCGCCGAAGGCAGTTCGTGCCGGGCAGGCTCCTCGGCGCCTTCGACGGCCCCCGCTGCGTCGCGACGTTCCGCTCCTTCGAGCAGGAGCTGACCGCGGTCGGCGGCGCGACCCTCCCCGCCGACGCCATCTCGAACGTCACCGTGACCCCCACCCACCGCCGCCGCGGCCTGCTCACCCGCATGATGAGCCAGGACCTGGCCGCGGCGAAGGAGCGCGGGGACGTGGTCGCGACCCTGATCGCCGCCGAGTACCCGATCTACGGCCGCTACGGCTTCGGCCCGGCGACCACGCTCACGGAGTGGACGATCGAGGTCGCGCGGTCCGGCCTGGACCCGCGCTGGTCGCGTCCCGAGGACGGCGGCCGGATCGACCTCGTCGACGGCGAGGACGTCCGCAAGCTCGGCCCCGACCTGCACGAACGCATCCGCCGCAGTACTCCCGGCGCGGTCAGCCGCAACGAGCTGTGGTGGCTGGGGCGTACCGGCGTGATCCGCTGGGAGGACGACTGGAAGGAGCCCTACTTCGCGGTGTACCGCTCGGCGGCCGGCGAGGTGGAGGGCATGGTGTCCTACGAGTCGGACGACAACTGGCAGGGCAAGCAGCCCTACAACACCGCCGACGTGCACTGGCTGTTCGGCACGACCCCGGCGGCCGAGCGCGCGCTGTGGCACTACCTGTGCTCGATCGACTGGATCACCAGGGTGAAGAGCGGCTGGCGGTCGCCGGACGACCTGCTGCCGCACTACCTGCCCGACCCGCGTGCCGCGCGGATCACCAGCCAGGCGGACTGGCTGTGGGTGCGGATCCTGGACGTCGTACGGGCTCTGGAGGCGCGGACGTACGACACGGCGGGGTCGCTGGTGCTCGAGGTGGCGGACCGGCAGGGGCTGGCCGGCGGCCGGTTCCGGCTGGACGCCTCCCCCGATGGGGCGTCCTGCACCCCGACCACCGACGCCCCCGACCTCGCGCTCGGCATCGCCGAGCTGGCGAGCGTCTGGCTCGGTGACCAGTCCGTGGCGCGGTTGCACGCCCTCGGACGGGTCCAGGAAGAGCGAGTGGGCGCCGCCCGGGAGGCCGACGCCCTGCTGCGCGCGTCCGGGCGGCCTTGGTGCCCGGACATCTTCTGAGGCGGGTCTCCTTCCTCCAGGGGGCGGTACTCATCCGTAGCGAGCTGTGAAGTTGTGGCTGTGCGGGTCTGCCTGTGTTCGGTTGTCGGTGTTCAGTTGTGACTGTGCTGGTCGTGCGCCCCGACAGCCGGCCCCTGGTGGACCGGGCTCCCGGCTCCCCTCCGGAAGGGAACCCGGAGGGCCAACCGCCGAGGAAGTGTGACCATGTTGCATGAGTTGGCGACCAACTCCACAGTACTTATCTCCACTTGGATGCGACTCATAACCACCTTCCCGTGAACTGCCGAAAGATGGCGGGAAGTTGTACTGTTTGTCCGTGGACCCGGAACTCGCCTCCGTCAATGGACGGAAGAGGTCACAGCAGCCTCAGGCGTCACACCGTGAGGTGGCCGACGAACTGCGCACCCGGATCAGGTCCGGGGTGCTGCGGCCGGGCCAGCGCATGCCCACGCAGGCCAAACTGGCCGACGAGTTCGGCGTCGAACGCGGGGCCGTGCGGCAGGCACTGCGCATTCTGCAGTCGGAGCACCTGCTCACCAACGCATCGAAGGGCGCTCCGGCGACGGTGGCCCCGGGTCCGGGCCCGGCCCGGCTCGCGATGGGCCCGGAGGCGCCGCCGCAGCCGACCATGGTGGCCCTCACCCCTCGCATAGAGGCGGCCTTCGCGGCCTCGCACGTGAAGATCGACGCGCTCTGTCTGACCTCGGTCTCGCTCAACCTCGCGCTCGGCGGGCCGCTGCGGCTCATCCACGCGGGGCGACTGGAACCGGCCAAGATCGACGTCCGGGTGCTGCTGCCGAGCCGGAAGATCGACCTCGCGTTCCCGACGGCGGTGGACGCCTCGGCCGAGGACACGGTGCACGACCGCTGGCTGGCCCAGCGCAACGCCCAGGGCCAGGTGCTGCGGCACAACCTGCTGGCGCTGCGCGCCACGCACGGCATCGACGTGCACGTCACCTTCCGGGCCCTGCCGTTCACCCCGCCGGTCAAGCTGTACCTGCTCAACGGCGCGGAGGCGCTGTTCGCGTACTACACGCTGGGGCGCCATGAGCGGGAGATCGACCACGAGCACCTCCAGACGTACGACGCCGAGGGCACGCGGTCGATGCTCTTCGCCTTCGAACAGGGCGCGGGGCTGCGGGACACCGCCTTCGTGGACCAGTCCCGCCGGTGGTTCAACGCCCTGTGGGGGACGATCAGTTCGGAGCTGGAGCTGACGTCCTAGGCCCTACAGTGCGGGCCCCGCGAGCACCAGGGCGAGCAGGACGGCCCCGGCGGAGCTGAACGCCGGACTCTTGGCCTTGATCCCCACGGTGAGCAACAGCAGACCGATAATGCCAGTGGCACCGTACTTCGACTGGACGATCTGCTCGAAGCCGATGACGAAGACGGCGGAGAGAAGAGCGAGGGCGGCAGGCATGGTGGTTCCCCCTGTCAGTCGGGAAGCAAGGCTTCCGCCAACTCGATTGAGTTGGTAACCAACTCTGATTAAGTTGTCCCCAGTTGGCTACTACTTATAAACAACCTTCAAACAACTCCCGCCAGATGGATCAAAGTTGTAGCGTTTGGTCGTGACTCAGGAGAACGTGGCAGTGAACACTGGCAGCACACCTCAGGAGATCGCCGACTCCCTGCGGCAGCGCATCCGCTCGGGCGACCTCAAGGTGGGCGACCGCCTGCCCACCCAGGCCGAGCTGGCCGAGGAGTTCGGCGTGGAGCGGGGGACCGTACGCCAGGCCGTGCGGGTACTGCAGGACGACGGTTTCCTGGTCGACGTCGGCAAGGGCAGCCCGCCGCGCATCGCCGAGCCGAGGCCCCCGGCGCTCGACGAGCCCCAGCCGACGATGGTCGGCCTCGGCCCCCGCATCACCGAGGCGTTCGCCGCTCCGCACGTCCGCATCGACGCCGCCTGCCTCACCGCCCAGAGCCTGCTGCCGGCGCTCGCCGAGCCCCTGCGCATGATCCACGAGGGCCGGATCCGTCCCGAGCGCATCGACGTCCGCGTCCTGCTGCCGAGCCGGGACATCGCCCTCGCCTTCCCGACGGCGGTCGAGGGCGACGACGACACGGTTCACAGCCGCTGGCTCGGCATGCGCAACGCCCAGGGCCAGGTCCTCCAGTACAACCTCCAGGGCCTGCGCTCCACCCACAAGATCGACGTGAACGTCACCTTCCGGGCCCTGCCGTTCACCCCGCCGATCAAGCTGTACCTGCTCAACGGCGCCGAGGCGCTGTTCGCGTACTACACGGTCACCCGCCGCGAGGAGCAGACGGAGGACGGCCCGCTCGACATGTACGACGCCGTCGGTTCGGAGTCCCTCCTCTTCTCCTTCGAGGGGCGGGCCGGACACCGGGACGCCGCGTTCGTGGAGCAGTCGCAGAAGTGGTTCAACGCCCTCTGGGAAACCATCACGACGGACCTGACACTCTTCTAGTGACTTCTGATACGACGCAGACTGAACCGGTGGCAGCCAAGGGCAAGAACGCGACCGAAGAGATCACGGAAATGGCCAGAGGTGCCCGGTTTGTCCTTTGGGACTTCGACGGGCCGATCTGTGGTCTGTTCGCGGGCCATTCGGCGCAGGACGTCGCCGGCGGTCTGGTGCAGTGGCTGGAGGGCCGGGGCCTGCACGGTCTGGTCACGGAGAACGAACGCGACTCCCTCGACCCGCAGGTCCTGCTGCGCGCCGTGGGCCGCCGACACCCCGGCAGTGACCTGGTCGCGGAGTTGGAGGAACGTCTCACCAAGGAGGAACTGCGGGCCACGTCGACGGCGATGCCGACGCCCTTCGCGGACATCCTCATCCAGACCTGGCGAGCGCGCGGCGCGCGCATGGCGGTGACCACCGACAACTCCCCCCGGGTGGTCCGCGCCTACCTCGATGACCGCGGCCTCACCCCCTGCTTCGCCCCGCACGTCTACGGTCGCACCCAGGACCTGCACCACCTCAAGCCCGACCCGCACTGCCTCAAACGCGCCCTCAGCGCGATGGGGGCCGCACCCGATGAGGCCCTGATGATCGGCGATTCCCCCACCGACCTCCAGGCAGCCGACCAGGCAGGCGTGCCGTTCCTGGGCTACGCGCGTAACGAACGGAAAGCCAAGCTTCTGACCGAGGCCGGTGCGGGCCATGTCGTCGGCTCACTGGAGCCGTTGCTGGTGATGCTGCGGAACTAGGCGGCGGTCCGTGCGCCCCGCTGAACGAGGGCGTCGATCTGCACGCCGATTCCGAACACGTGGACACGCATGGCTTTCCGCTGCCCCGTGCCGCAGAACCCAGCCGATCTCTCGAGTCGGCAAGTTGACCGACGAGTTGACTGCTCTGGGCGGGAATGTTCGGTCGACCAACACCCGGGTCGCACGCAGTTGGCCGGCTGGTTGCCCGGTCGGGAGCCGTTTGCCGGGAGCCTTTGGGAGGTACGTACGGCGGGTGACGAAACGGACGGACGAGGATGGCGGCGCGGTTCGGCGGGTCTCGGACGAACTCCGGGTCCGGCTCGTCGACGGCGCCTATCCGCTGAACTCCTTCCTGCCGTCGCAGGGGGAGATCGCGAAGGAATTCCAGGTGTCCCGCGACACCGTGCAGCGGGCGCTTCGAGTGCTGCGCGCCGAGGGCTGGATCGAGTCCCGGCAGGGTCGGGGTTCCCGGGTCGTGCGGAGCCGGCGCATACAGTCCGCCACGCCCCGGGCCACCCGCTCCCGCCGTCCGATGACCCTGGGCCCGCTCATCGCCGAGGCCTTCGAGCGCGACGAAGTCGCCCTGGACATCGCCACCTTGACCTCGGAGAGTCTGGACGCGCATGTCCGGGACCAGGCGGAGCGGATCCGGGCCCGCATCATCACACCACGGAAGATCACCCTGCGGGTCATTCTCCCGGCCGAGACGCTCGCCATGCCCTACCCCCGGAACAAGGACGACCAGGACGATCTGCGCCTGCTGCAGCGCTCGCATGCCATCGCCCGGGCCCACACCGGCTCCCTGCGCAATGTCCTGGACCAGCTCCGCACCGAGGACCTGGTGCCCTCGGTCGATCTGGAGATCCGCCACACCGGATTCACTCCCACTTTCAAGCTCTACGTCATCAATCACGTCGAGGTCCTGCACGGCTTCTACGAGCCGATCCTGCGCACGGTGATCCTGGAGGACGGCGCCGAGGTGGAGGCTGTGGACGTGCTGGGCCTGGGTGTGACTCTCACCCACCACGTCCGGGACGCGGACCCGGACTCGGCGGGCTCGGCCTTCGTCGACAACGCGACCAGGTGGTTCGAGTCCGTCTGGAATCTGCTCGCCTCTCGGCCGTAGCTTCCGCGTGATCCAACGGGGTTTCTGTTGCGCTAGAGTGCCGAACCATCTGAGCAATCGCTCGGTCGCAGGCGTATGAGTGGATGGCTAACAGGCCGGCCTCGGACGACCGTGCCGACGGGTAGCCGTACAACTGAGCGACCTTTCACCCGCCAGGGTCACTCCACCGCCCCTCGACTCGTGTCGTGCGTCACCTGGACATACCGTTTCCCTGCCCAACCCACGCGATATCGCGCGTACCACCCCCGGAGCGACCAGTGGGTGCACCGCCTGTCCCCCCTGTCGCCACCGGGAGAGACACCAGCAGGCCTCTGCTTGACGACGAGTACGAGGCGTTCCTGGGGCATGCGGCGGAACAGGGGCTGGCGAGCAGCGGCTTCCACAACCAGAACTACGTCCTCCCCCTGACGGAGCCGATGGCCCGGCGGCTGGGCCGGGAATCCGGTGCCGCTGTGACCGTCCGGGTGCGTAGGACCGACGCCCTCTCCGTGGTGATCCGGACCTGGGACAACGAGGCGCCGATCCTGCGGGCGATCCAGGGCGTGCTGCCCAATGTGCCCGAGTGCCTCTTCGAGGGGAATCGCTTCACCATCCACAGCTTCGTGCCCGGAGTCCCGCTCTCCAGCGTCTGTGAGAACGACAAGCCGGTCGACGCCGTCCTGCTGAAGGACCTGGCGGGGCTGTTCGCCCGGATGACTCAGGTGCGGGGTACCGCGTTGCCGCCGCTGCCGTCGGTGTGGCCGCGCAACCACACGGACAGCCAGGGATTTCTGCGCGCGCTGGCCCGGATGGCCGACCTCCAGATCCGCCAGGCCAACGGGCCCGCGTACGGCTGGCTGTTCGCCGCCCTGGGCGTTCCCGAGGACGCCCTGCTCCGCTTCGCCGACCGGGTCCCCGCGCTGACCCGGCGCCCGTACAGCCTCCTCCATGCCGACCTGCACCGCGACAACCTGATCGTGTCGCCGGACGGCAGCACGCCCCTCAGCTGCGTCGACTGGGAGCTGGCCACCTTCGGCGACCCCCTGCACGACCTCGCGACCCATCTGGTCCGGATGCGATATCCGTCCCACCAGTGGGACGACGTCGTCGAGACGTGGGTGACCGGAGTGCGGGCGGTGCGGCCCACCGCCACCCATGGGGTGCACAAGGACCTGCGCCACTACGTGGACTTCGAACGGGCCCAGTCCGTCTACCCGGACGTGATGCGGGCCGCGAAGTCCCTGGCGGAGTCCTTCGACGAGAAGAACCTGCGCGAGGCGACGGCGGCAGTCCGCCGTGCGCTGGAGGCGGGCGCCGAGCCGCTGCGGCTGCGCACGGTGCCGGGCGACCGGGAGATCGAGCGCGTCCTGTTCCGCTGGGCCGCCTCCGCTCCGGCCTACGGGGCCGCCGGGCACGGCCGGATCGCCGCCGACTTCATGGAATGGCGGCAGGACCGGAGGGTCCCCGAGCACCCCGACTTCCCGCACTCCGCGGTGCGCGCGGCCCTGTTCCTGGAGGGCACCGCACCGGCCCGCCAGGTGTTCAAGGGCACCGCGCACCTCAACTCGGTGATCCGGGTGCCTGGCATCGGCTTTCCCGTGGTGATCCGCCGCAAGGTGCCGCACGTCTGCCGTCGTGAGCCCAGCTACCTCAGTGAGCACGCGGTGCTGCGCGCGATCGAGCGCTCCGGAGCCGCCGTGGCCGCTCCCCGCGTCCTGGCGCTGGGCGAGAGCCACTCCCGCTACCACGTCGCCTATTCCCGGGACCGCTTCGCCATCCACACCTATGAGGGCCCGGGCGGCGACACCGACCGCAACCCCGACCACCCGGTGCACGGTCTGCGCCCGCAGGAGGCCGACAGGCTCGTCGACCAGCTGGCCGCACTCACCGGGGTCGACCACACCCAGCTGGACCCCGCCTCCGGCGAGGGCGACTTCTACCGCTGGCTGACCGAACAACTCGTCGCCCTGGTCGCCGACCTTCCCAGGGAGTCCCAGCAACTGGCCCGCTTCGTGG
This sequence comes from Streptomyces sp. NPDC054770, assembly GCF_053611985.1. Classification (NCBI taxonomy): domain Bacteria; kingdom Bacillati; phylum Actinomycetota; class Actinomycetes; order Kitasatosporales; family Streptomycetaceae; genus Streptomyces; species Streptomyces sp. NPDC054770. The sequence continues at coordinate 232,060 of NZ_JBSHBL010000005.1, read as the reverse complement.
GCCTCCCCGACGCCGCCCGGCTGCGGGAGATCCTCGCCCGGCACCGCGTCAGCCGGCGTGCCCCAGCCCTGCTGCACGGCGACCTCAACCCCTGGAACCTGGTCCGCCGCGACGACGGGCTCGCGCTGACCATCATCGACTGGGAGATGGCCCTGGTCGGCGACCCGCTGTACGACCTGGTGCGACACATGCACCTGACTCCCACCCGGCCGGAGATCCGGGACCGGATGTTCCGCCGCTGGGAGCGCGTGCTGGACGACAGGTTCACCGGCGACTGGGAGCGGGACTGGCGCGTGTACCGCTGGATCGAGATCGTCCGCTCGGCCTATGTCGATCTGGACCGGCTGGTCACGGGAGCGAGCCTGGACGCCCCCAACGTCCGCCGGGCCCTGGACTCGTACGCCATGACGCTGGTGGCGGCCAAGGGCTCCCTGGGCCTGCCCACCCGGGCGACTGCGGATCCGCATCTTGCCCGCGCTCTGACCTAGGGGGAACATGAGTGCTCCGAAAACCCGTTGCCCTCAGGCTTGTTGCGTCGGCCGGGCAGGGTTGCGCGGAGGGGGCGTGCATGTCCGGGCGGAACGGTGGTTCGGCGGACGACGTCGGCGTGTCGCGGCTGAGGCGCTTCCAGGAACGCGTCGAGCCGGTGGTGACCCGGGTGCTCCTGCTCGGCATCTTCGTCATCGGCCTCACGGCCCAGTTCGTGAAGCCGGTCGGTGACGCCCTGGAGGGCAAGGCCTATCTCGGCGGCGCACTGCTGAGCCTGGTCGGATACATCCTGTACGACCAGGTGAAGGAGCTGACCTCGTCGGTCCGCGCCCCGGCCCGGGTCCTGGTGAACTCAAGCCAGTTGGGAAACTTCGTGGAGGAGGCCTTCCAGGCCCGAAGGGTCGAGATCAGCTTTCTCGGCTACACGGGCGAGACGCTTCACAACACCCTGTACCACCATCTGGACGACCTCTTCGACCACCCCGGCTCCACCCGAAGGGTGCTGATCCGCATGCTGGTCCCGGACTTCGACAAGCCGATGACGGTTCCCTCGAAGGTGGGGGAGGGGGGCAAGCCCGTGGACGACCTCGAATTCCGCAAGCGCCTGGAGCGGCGATGCCGTGAGTACGACGGCGTACTCTCCCAGCTCGCGGAGCAGCTCACGGCCGCCGGCCGGGTACAGGTCGAATGCGAGTACCGCCTCTACCACGGCATCCCGCGCGACAAGATCTGCATCTTCAACCGTCAGCAGGTGCTGCACGGCCTGTACGACCTCTCCGCGCGGATGCGACTGGACCACACGGGCGACGAGTACTACGACCCCAAGGGCTACCGGACCGACCTGAACGTGTGGTCCCGGGAAGGCGCGGCCGAGGCGTCGGTGGCGAACTGGACCAAACAGTTCGATGATCTGTGGAACCTCGCGGAGCGCCCGCACTGGCGGCAGCGGGCCTCGGCCTGACCGCCGCTGCGTAGGCTCGCCCCATGGGTGAGATGGGCCTGCGTGAGCGCAAGAAGCGGCGGATGTACGAGGACGTGTCGGACACCGCCGTGCGGCTGTTCCTGGCGAAGGGGTTCGACGCGGTGTCGGTCGCCGAGGTGGCCGCCGCGGCCGGGATCTCCAAGCCGACGCTGTTCCGGTACTTCCCGGCCAAGGAGGACCTGGTCCTGCACCGGATCGCCGACCACGAGACGGAGGCGGCGCGGCTGGTCGCCGGGGCCGCGTCGCCGGTCGGTGCGGTGCGGACCCACTTCCTCGACGGACTCCGGCGCAACGACCCGATCACCGGGCTCAACGACCACCCGCAGGTGCTCGCCTTCCACACCCTGCTCAACAGCACCCCCACCCTGGTCGCCCGGCAGTACGCCTACCTGGAGCGGTCGGAGGCCGCGCTCGCCGAGGCCCTCGGCGGCACCCTGGACGCCCGGCTGGCGGCCGGCCAGATCATCGCCGTACAGCGGATCCTCGCGCAGGACAACTGGCGGCGGATCGCGGCGGGGGAGCGGGTGGAGGACGTGCGGGAGGAGGCGGTGCGGGCGGCGGAGCGGGCGTTCGGGCGACTGGAGCGGTCTCTGGAGGGCGCGGAGGGTGCGGAGGGCAGGGAGGGCGTGGAGGGCGTGGAGAGAACCGGCTGAGTTGCGGTAAAAAATTTAACCTGGTCACTTTTTCTCGTTTACGCTGTCCCCCATGCAGCAGGAACTCGACCGCGAACGCGCCTACCACGACACCTGCCGGGCCGCCCTCGCCCGCATGGTCGAAGGCGCCGTCGAGCACGTCGTCACCGGCGAGGACGTCTCCGCGTCCGGCGCCGACGCCGAAGTGCTCGGGTACCGGCTGCGCAGCCGGGCCAAGGAGATGCGCGAGCTGCCGGAGGGCCCGCTGTTCTTCGGCAAGCTGGACTTCGAGGCAGGGGAACACGCCGGGCAGAGCTACCGCATCGGCCGCCTTCGCATCAGCGAGGAACCGACCGCCCCGCCCCTCGTCGTCGACTGGCGCGCCCCCGTCTCCCGCGCCTTCTACCAGGCCGGCCCCGACGACCCGCAGGGCGTGGCGGTACGGCGGCGGTTCGGCTGGGCGCCCGGCAGCCGCGGTGCCTCCGCCGATCTCACGGGGCTGGAGGACGAGCATCTGGGCAGGGGGGAGTCCGGCACCGGGAGCGCCCTGCTCACCCACGAGATCGAACGGCCCCGCGTCGGCCCCATGCGGGACATCGCCGCCACCATCCAGCCCGACCAGGACGACCTGGTCCGCGCCGGCCTCGCCGACTCCGTCTGCGTCCAGGGCGCCCCCGGCACCGGCAAGACCGCCGTCGGCCTGCACCGCGCCGCCTACCTCCTCTACACCCACCCGCAGCGCATCCGCCGCTCCGGCCTCCTGATCCTCGGCCCCAACCGCACCTTCCTCTCCTACATCTCCGAGGTCCTCCCCGCCCTGGGCGAGACCGGCGTACGGCAGACGACCCTGCCGGAGGAGATCGGCCGGCACCCGGTCACCGGCACCGACCCCGAGCGCACCGCCGCGCTCAAGCACGACCCGCGGATGGCCGAGGTCCTGCGCCGCGCCCTGTTCGCGCACGTCCGCACTGCCGCCGTCCCCCCGCTCGCGCTCTCCGACGGCACGTACACCTGGCGGGTGCCGGCCGGCACCCTGACGGCGATCGTCGAGGCGGTGCGGGGCGAGGAACCGCAGTACGCCGTCGGGCGGGAGCGGGTGCGGGGGCGGGCGATGCGGGCCGTACAGCTCCAGGCCGAACGCCGGGCGGGCCCGCAGCCCGGCGCCTGGACCCGGCGGCTCGAACGCTCCCGTGCGATGAGCGCCTACCTCGACACCGTCTGGCCGAAGGTGCGCCCGGCGGAGGTGGTGGCCGGACTCCTCACGGACGCCGGGGTGCTGGCGGCCGCCGCCGAAGGAATCCTGACCCCCGGCGAACAGCGGGACCTGCTCTGGGCCCGCCCGCCGCGCTCGTACAAGTCCGCCCGCTGGTCGCCCGCCGACCTGGTCCTGCTCGACGAGGTCGCGGGACTCGTCGAACACCCCGAGGGCTACGGCCACATCGTCGTCGACGAGGCCCAGGACCTGTCACCGATGGAGTGCAGGGCGATCGCCCGCCGCGCGGCCTTCGGCTCCCTCACCGTCCTCGGCGACCTGGCCCAGGCCACCACACCCTGGTCCGCCCGGAGCTGGGACGCCGTACTGGGCCACCTGGGCAAGCCGGACGCGACCGTGGTCCCGCTCACCACCGGTTTCCGCGTCCCCGCGGCGGTGGTGGCCCTGACCAACCGGCTGCTGCAGCGCCTGGGCACCGACGTACCCCCGGCCAGGTCCTACCGCGGCGACGGCGAGGTGACGATCCGCCCGACGGACGACGTGCCCGCGGCGACGGTCACCGCCGTGCGGGAGGCCCTCGCCCACGAGGGATCGGTGGGCGTCGTGGCGGCGGACGCCCAGGTGACCGCCGTACGCGAGGCACTGACAGCCGCCGGCATCGACCCGGCGGGACCGGACGAACTGGGCGCACGGGTGGCCGTGGTCCCGGCGAGCGTGGTCAAGGGCCTGGAGTACGACCACGTGGTCGCCGTGGAACCGGCGGCGGTGGCGGAGGGGGAGGAGCGGGGGCTGCACAGGCTGTACGTGGTCCTGACGAGGGCGGTGTCCCGGCTGGACGTGGTGCACGCGAGGCCGCTGCCTTTTTGAGGCGCTTTTGGGATGGTTTTCGGGGGCGCGGGGCTGTATCAATTTGCGGCTCCGCCGCGTGGGCGCGAGCAGTCCCCACGCACCCGCAGCCGCCCGCCGACCTTCCTCGGCACTCCCTGCGATGCGATCCTGTCCCCCGATGCTCCTCTTCCCAGACATCGACGGCACCCTCATCCCCTTCGGCGCCCCGGCCGACCACCCCTACCCGGTCTACGAGACCGACCACACCCCATCGAACCCCCTGCTCACCCGCGTCGACCCCGCCCTCGGCCCCCGCCTGGGAGCCCTCGGCTGCGACCTCGTCTGGGCCACCACCTGGATGGACGACGCCAACGCCTGCGTCGCCCCCTGGCTGGGCCTGCCCCCGCTGCCGGTCGTGGAGTGGCCGGACGAGGAGGAGCCGTCGGCCCTGCTGCACTGGAAGACCAGGCCGCTGGTGGCGTGGGCGGGGCAGCGGCCGTTCGTCTGGATCGACGACGAGCTCACCGAGGCCGACCGCGCCTGGGTCGCCGCCCACCACCACGGGCCCGCCCTGCTGCACCGTGTCGACCACGAGTTCGGCCTGACGGAGGCGGACTTCGCGGCGCTGAAGGAGTGGCTGGCGAGCCGGCGCTGACGTCTCGCGCCCGGCTCCCCCCCGCTTACCACCGGTGCGGTGCGGACGCGGTGACGCACTCCGCGACGGTGTCGGCGAAGACCCGGGCGAGGGGAGTGAGGGCGTCCCAGCGGCGCACCGCCCAGCCGACCGGGAGGGGAGGCAGGCCGGGGACGGGGATGAGCCGGAGGGGACCGTCGTCGCCGGGTACCCGGTGGCCGGGCAGAGCGGGTACGACGGCGTGGCCGAGGCCGAGTTCCGCCAGCAGAAGGGCGGTGTCCCAGTCGGCGACACCGGTGTCGGAACTGCTCCGGACGCCCAGTTCGGTGAACGCGGCGTCGAGACGGGCGCCCGAGGTGGAGTTCTGCGGCAGCCGGATGAGACGGATGCCGGCGAGATCCGCCACCTCGATACGGGCCCGGCGCGCCAGCGGGTCGTCGGCGCGGACGGCCAGTACCCAGGGCAGGTCCACGACCGGGCGCTGTTCGATGCCGCGGACCGGGCTGCCGAGGGTGACCCAGGCGAGGTCCAGGTTGCCGGCGGCGAGGGCGTCGAAGCAGCTGCGGCTGGAGGTCTCGGTCTGGAACTCCAGGCTGACCTTCGGGTAGCGCTGCCGGAAGGCGACGACGGCCTCGGACATGAAGTGCCGTACGGTCGTCCCGCCCGTGGTGACGCGTACCGAACCGGTGTCGCCGTTGACGAGGTCCCCGAGGCGCCGCAGGGCCGAGTCCAGACCGGCGATGCCGTCGGCGGCCGCGTCGCACAGGACCCGCCCGGCGTGGGTGGGTACGACGCCTCGCGGCTGGCGTTCCAGGAGGCTCACGCCGGTCTCCCGTTCCAGCCGCTTCACGTGCTGGCTGACCGCGGACTGGGTGCAGGCCAGCTCGCGGGCGACGGCGCTGAGGCTGCCCGCCCGGCACACGGCCACGAAGACGCGCAGGTCGTCGAGAGTCATGGGGCCAAGCTACAGCTTGGGTCTGACGAGAAAACCATAGGATTGACTGGGGTCGCCGTTACTCGCGATGATCGGCGCAGGGCCCTGGGCGGCAACCCGTCCGGCGCCTTCGCGGGGTCCGGACCCGGGCGGAGGCAGCGGACGGGTGCCGACCCGAGCGACGGAAGGAACCGCCTCGTGTCCGCTTCCCCCGCGTCCCCCGCCGCCACCCGGGCCGTCGCGCTCCTGCGCGCCCTCGGCGCCGCCGGGACCGCCCACCCGGGCGGCACGCTCCTCGCACATCTCCAGCGCGTCCACGACCAACTCACCGCCTGGGGCGCCCGCCCCGCCCTCCGGCTCGCGGGCCTGTGCCACGCGTTCTACGGCACCGACGGCTTCCCCGTCGCCCTGCTGCCGCTGGACCGCCGCACCGAACTCGCGGCGGTGATCGGCACGGAGGCCGAGGCGATCGTGTATCTCTACGCCTCCTGCGACCGGAAGGCCACCTACCCGACGCTCGTGAACCCCGACGCGGCCTTCCACGACCGTTTCACCGGACGCGCCCACGTTCCCGGACTCCCGCTGCGCCAGGACTTCGCCGAACTGTCCGCCGCCAACGAACTCGACCTGGCCGGCATCGACCCGTCCTTCCGCGAACAGTGGGGAGCCGCCCTCCTCACCCTGTTCACCCGCCTCCGCCCTCTCCTGAGCCCACCGGCCTGGTCCGCCTGCCGCACCGTCCTCGCCGTAGACCCTCGTGCCCGGTAGGAAGGCCGTGGGGCGCACGTCAGTTGACCAGGTGGTGCGGAACCGTCAGGTCCTGGTGGGCGAACAGACCGGTCAGAGCGGCAGGATCCGGATTCGGATCCGCTCCGCGACAAGCCTCGGCGACCGTGTCGACGAGCAGGTCGTACTCGGGGCCGTTCGTCGGCCTCGGCCAAGGCGTCACCCTCGGCCTCGCCCAGGGTGCGGACGAGCAGTACTTCGCCGACACCGCCCGCGCGTTGGCATCCGACATGTCCCTCCTCGATGATGGTGCGGACGCTTCGTGATCGACAGTCACGAGCGGACCGGAGGGGGCCATGTGGATGTCACCGAGCGCGAGCTGACCGACCCTTGGGAGGGCGTACTGGTCGCTCCCGACCGCGGTAGTGACATCGGAGTCCTGGTCCTGGCGGGATCCAGCGGGCGTGTCGAGCGAGAGAGAGCGCGCATCCTTGCCCGACAGGGCATGACGGCCGTGTCGATCCGCTGGTTCGGCGGTCCGGGGCAGTCCCCGGGGATCTGCGAGATCCCCCTGGAGACCTTCACCGCCGCCGTCGACCTCCTCCGGCTGAACGGGGCACGACGCATCGGCATCGTGGGCGCTTCCAAGGGGGCTGAGGCGGCTCTGCTCACGGCAGTGCACGATCCGCGCGTGGACGTCGTCATCGCGATCTCGCCCACATCCCGGGTCTGGTGCAACATCGGACCAGGCCGCGACGGAGCAGGGCACCCCTATCGATCGTCCTGGACATGGCGAGAGCGGGCGCTGCCCTTCGTCCCGCTGGACGATTCCTGGACTTCTGCAGGGCCGGACGGTGGGCCGATCGCCATCCGCGGGTGGTACGAACTCAGCGAGCGGACGTTCGCGGATCTGCTTCCTCCAGCGGAGATCCCCGTGGATGACGCGCGGGCCGATCTGCTGCTCGTCGCAGGCGGCGACGATGCGATGTGGCCGTCTCTTCCCTTCGCCGAACAACTGGCACAACGCCGACGCTCGGTCGGGGCCCCGGTGCGTCTGATCGCTCGCCACGATGCAGGCCACCGCCCCCGTTTTCCCGGCGAGAGCCCGGCGCCGGCATCCCCACGCTTCCAGTACGGAGGCACGCCCGAAGCCGACGCGCTCTTGGGGACGGTCGCCTGGCCCCATGTCCTCGACGCGCTCCGGAGCAGTGGCTGACCCGCCCTCCGGTTGGCGCCGCGGGCTTGGGCCGGGCCGTCCCAGGCGCGGGCGACACGAGTTCGCTGTCGTGGGTTCAGAGCTGCGGCGGCTTCCACCAAGTGGATCCAGGACGAGTCGTACGTGATGCATATGGGACGCGTACCCGACCCCTGCGATATTGGCGGGAGCTGACGGCTCTTGTGTTCCATCTCGCAGAGGAGGGCTCGTGGAGGACCGTTCCCAGGGACCGCGGATCGGCGACGCGTTCGGCCTGCAGCTCTCGGACGCGGTGCGCCTGGGGCGGCCGGTGACGGCGTTCGTCGAGCGTTCGGACGGACTGATCGCGCCGTCCGGCTCGGCCCAGTGGCTCGACGACGAGCAGAAGTGGCCGCCGGCCGTCCGCGACGCCCTGGCCGGGGTGCGGGGACCCGTGCTCGACGTGGGAGCGGGCGGGGGCAGGCACGGCGGACATCTCGCCCGCAGGTCGCTGCACGTGACGGCACTGGACACGTCGGAACTGGCACTGCGCATCTGCCGGGACGCCGGGGTGACGGAGACCGTGTGCGGTGACGTGACGGAGACGGAACGCCTGCTGCGCGGGAGGCCGCCGTTCCGGACCGTGCTGCTGCTGGGCAACAACGTGGGACTGCTCGGCTCCGTCGCGCGGGGCACGGGCATCCTTCGGCAGATGTACGCCGTCACCTCGGACGACGCGGTGATCGTCGCGGAGGGCAGGCGTCCGGTGGCGGGCACCCCGGAGAACCGTGCCTACGCCGAGCGCAACCTCGCCGAGGGCAGGTTGCCGGGCGAACTGGTGATGCGCCTGCGGTACGGGATCACGGCCACCGAATGGTTCCCCTACCTCTTCTGCGGTCCCGAGGACCTGGAGAGCATCGCGGCGTCCGCGGGGTGGAAGCTGGGTGGTGTACGGGACTTCCGTTACCCGGAGGCCCCCTCCGGGGCGCCCCTGCTGTCGTACACGGCGGTACTGAGCAAGAACGGCGGGTGAGCCGGAGCGGGGTCAGGCCTGGGGCCTGGTACCGCGGATCGCCACTCGCCGACCGTAGCGGGCGTGGGGGTAGTAGTCCCACACAGCGTGGTGCTGGACGCAGCGGTTGTCCCAGAAGACCAGCGTCTTCGGCTGCCAGCGGACCCGGCAGTGGAGCAGGGGCGTTCGGGCGACATGGGCGTACAGCATGTCGAGGACCGCTGTGCTCTCCGCCTGGGACAGCTGCGTGATCCGGGACAGGTAGGGCTTGTTGACGAAGAGCAGCTTGCGGCCGGTGTCGGGGTGGCGGACCACGACGGGGTGCTCGTTGCGCGCGATGTCGGCCCCTCGCGGCGGGGCCTGTCCTTTCCGGAACCAGGGCAGTGCGCCGTCGTGCAGGGCGGTCAGCCCCTCCAGGAACGTCTTCATCGCCGGTGACAGCATGTCGTAGGCGAGACACATGTTGGCGAACAGCGTGTCGCCGCCGGCCTCCGGCACCCGGGTGATGTGGAGCATCGAGCCGAGGTAGGGCTCGGCCAGGGCGGTGCCGTCGACGTGCCAGCCGTCTCCGGCGACCCAGGTCGACTTGTCGTCCGCACTGATGTCGAGGAGGTAGGGGTCCGCCCCCTCGGCGGCGACCGGCATGGGGTGGAGAGCCCCGAAGAGTCCGGCGAACCGCTTGTGGCCGTCGGAGTCGAGGTCCTGGTCGCGGAAGACGATCACGTGGTGGGTGAGGAAGGCGTGCGTGACGTCCCTTTCCTGCTGGGCCGTCAGCTCCTTGGACAGGTCGAGACCCGAGATCTCCGCGCCGAGCAACGGAGTCAGCGGTTCGACGGCGATCGTGTCGTAGCCGTGCCGCGTCCGGGTGGTGATGCGTTCGACGGCGTCCAGCTCGAACCGTTCCATGGGTCCTCCCGCTGTCGGTGTCAGGACGCGTCCGTGCGGCACAGCCAGCCGTTGATGGCGAACCGGCTGTCCGCGTAGTCCCCGCCAGGACAGCTGACCGGCATGACCTCGTGCAGGGCGGAGGGCAGGAAGAAGACCACGCTGTTGTGATCGGGGGCGAAGTCCCGGTACGTACAGTCCTCCCGGCGCAGACCGTCGTGGTGGACGTTCAGCGGCATCGCGGAGTCGTACATGCGCAGAGCACCGCCGGTGAAGGGGACCGGGGTGCGGTGCACGTAGTACACGAAGGTCACCACGCGCTTGGCGGCCAGGACGCCCCTCGCCGCGTCCTGGGAGCTGACGTCCTGATGGGCGCGGTAGAAGTCACCGTCGTTGTGGACGTTCAGGGTGAACGTCGGCCTCGTGCCGGCACAGGAGACGCCGAGGACCTTCTCGACCTGGCCGATCACGGCGTCGATGCCCCTCAGCAGCTCCGGGGCGGAGAAGTCGCGGTGGGCCAGGGAGCTGCGGGTGCGCTTGTCCAGCTGGTTTCCGCGCACGCGGGCGGGGATCAGGTCCTCCCGGGTGGCCGATACGGCCCGGTGCAGCAGCCGGTCGGCCGTCGGAGCGGGCAGAAAGTCCGCGATCCGGCAGACTTTTGTCGACGACTGCCATATCGCGTCGGCACTCAAGAGCGCTTGCGGCTCCGCCGTAATGTCGAGCGCCTCGGGCATCACATTCCTCCATGCCTTTTGTGTTCCGTCGGGCCGTCATCGCGGCACATGGCCGGGGCCGCGAATCTAGTGAGCTTCCGGATGACGAGTCAATTGCTTGTGTGCGCGGGATGCGGAACGCGTATGTCATGCGTATGCGTTGCACACGGATGCTTTTATGTGCACGACGCGTATGTGGTTCGTACAAACGGCGGTCAGACTCGTCGTCATGCTTCCGTCGAACGGTGCGCGAATTCCAGATTTCGCCCTGGTCAACCCATTCCTCGCACAGTTGGGTCTGGGCGAGCTGTCGCCGGACCAGGTGGTCACGCATCCCGGCAGGCACCGGAAGTGCTCGGGCATCACCACGCGTGGGCACGGAGTGTTCGTCAAGCAGCTGAACGCGTCGCTCGGTCGCCCGGCTCCGGGGATCAAGAGGGTCAGGTCGTTCGAGGCGCTGCGGGTGCCCGGGCTGTCCGGGGCCGCCCTCCTGGGCGCCGACGACGAGCACAACCTGCTGGTCTTCGAGCTGGTCGAGGACGCCGAGCCGGCCGACCTGCTGGCGCGTGAGGGCAGGTTCGACGCCGGACTGGCCCGCCGGCTGGGCGAGATGCTGGGGGTGCTGCACGAACAGCGGCCCGAGGAGGGCTCCGTCGACACCTCGCCTTCGCCTTATCCGCCGCTGAAACCGCTGGACGGACTGTCACTGGGCCAGTACCAGGCCGCCAGTGCGGCGGTGCTCCAGGGATGGCGTCTGGTGCAGCGGGACGAGGAGGTCAAGGAAGCGCTCCGCGCGGTGCGCCGCGACGAGGAGCGGGCATCGAAGGTGCCCACGCACGGTGACTTCCGGCTCGACCAGGTCCTCGTCTCCGGACAGCGGACCCACATCATCGACTGGGAGGAGTTCCGCCTCGGTGACGCGGCCCACGATGTGGGGATGTTCGTCGGGGAGTGGCTCTACCAGGCTGCCGACCGGGCGGCCCGCGGGGTGCACACGGGGCCCGTCGGCGAGTCCGGAACCGTACTCGGGGTCGGCCGCGAGGAGGTCATGGCCCGGACCACGGTCGAACTGCGGGCGGTCCAGCCCATGGTGGGCGAGTTCTGGTCCGGTTACCGGTCGGTGCGCGCGACCGTCGATCACGATCTGGCGCGACGGGCCGCGCTGTTCGCCGGATGGCATCTCTATGACCGGATGTTCAGCGTGGTGGCCAAGCTGAGTGTGCTGAGCATGACCCAGTACGTGGCCAATGGGATCGGACGCAAAGCGCTGCTCATGCCGGAGCAGATCGTCAGCCTTCTGGAAATGGGTGAGGTCGATGTCGCAAGCAGGTGACGTGCTGCTGCCGGAACTCGAGAATGCCCTGGAAAAAGTCGAGGTGCAGTCCGACGGTATGGCCGCCCATGTCGACGGCTACGCACTCGAGGCGAACAGCCCGCGCCATCTCTCGGTCCTGCTCAGATGGAGCCTTTACGAATTCCTGCACTCGGGGCGCACGCCGGACACCTACAAGTCGAAGGACATAGTCCGCGACCCCCTTCTGGAAGCCGAACTGTCCCGGGTCATGCCGCACCGGGAGACGGTCACCAGCGCCCGCGTGGACGGCCGCCGCGAGGGCGAACTGCTGGTCTCGATCGACGGCACGCGGGTGTGGGTGCCCGACGACCACAAGGTCGCCGACGCCCCGGGCGACGGCGAGGTGGTCTACGTGAGGATGCCGGCCGCTCGTCCCGCCCTGTCGCCCGGCTTCTTCCTCTGCGACGGCAGCCGCGGGCGGTCCGTACGCAGACCGGTCCTGCGTCTCTACGCGCACCTGCGGAGCATCGACAGGGTGCCGGACGTATGGGCGGCGGTGCTGAACTGCCTGGAGGACAAGGGCGTCACCTACCGCGCCAAGGTGTCCTCCTCCCCGCTGGTGCTCCCGCGCCGTGACGCACTGGTGGTCTTTCTGGGGCCCGAAGGCCGGCATGCGGTGCCGGACGTCGTCGACGCGCTCGACGGGCTGCCGGGGGTCGGGGACGAGGTCTCCGTGTTCGCCCGGCGGCTCGCGGCGGGAGTCTCCGTGGCCTGGCACCCCTTCGCCCCGCGCGGCCGCGGCCCGTCCGGGCTCAGCTTCGGACAGCACCGGGCGACGGCCGTCGCCCAGGGGCTCGTCGACCACCGCATCGGAACCCGCGGGGGCTCCCGCAGCGAGGCCGTGGCGGAAGCGCTGCGGGAGGCCGGAGTCGACCCGGTCGCGCCGTTCCGCAACCAGGACTCGCCGGAACTCGACTTCGCCCGCACGGACCTGTCGCCGGCGCTGGGCTGACCGCACGAACGGCACCACGGGCACGCAGAGCACTCGGGGCCCGCACACAGCACCAGCGGAAGGGGACGGGGGGAACATGGGCGGATTTTCCGGGGAACTTGCCGCGGACCTGCGCGCGCTCGTCTCCCCGTACGGTGTCGTCTCCGAGGTCCTGCCGGGGGCACCGCTCCGAGGCCTGGGCGAGCTGTCCATCGCCTCGGCCAGGGTGAACGGCGCACCGGGTGTCGAGCGGCCCGACGAGTTCCGGGGCTCGGGCCGCAGCCTGACCGGACCGGACACCGCGGAGCTGATCGCCGTCGCCGAGGCGGCCGAACGGTACGCGGGCGCCGACTTTCCCGGCTGCGAGGAGCGATGGGCGACGGTCCGCGAACTGGACGGACCGGTGCTGGACATGACGGCCCTGCCCCGCTGTTCGGAACGCGAGTACGCGAGCGGCAACTGTCCGGTCGTCCCCTTCCGGGCGGAGGATCCCGTCCGATGGCAGCGGGGGCTCGACATGGTCACCGGAGAGACCGTGTGGGTGCCCTCCGTCATGGCGCGCCACGGCGTGCGCCGGCTCGCTCCCGCGGAGCGTTTCTGGAACCGGATCTCCACGGGCTACGCGGTGCACTCCGACCCCGCCGAAGCACTGCTGCGCGGTCTGTGCGAGGTGTGTGAACGGGACTCGGCCGCGGTCGTCTGGCTGCAGATGCTGCCCCTGCCGCGCATCGAGATCGAGCACCCCACGCCGGCGCTGTCCGCTCTGCTGGCCCACGGCGAACGGCACTTCGTCTCGACGTGCTTCTACGACGCGACGACGGACACCGGCGTACCCACCGTCTACTGCGTGCAGGTCGCCGAGCACGACGACTCCTGCCGCCGATCGGTCGGCTGCGCCGTCGGACGCGATCTCACCGAGGCGGCGGAGAAGGCACTTCTGGAGTGCGTACCGGCGCGCGCCCTGTTCCACCGCGCCGACTCCGGCAGCTACGCCCTGGTCATGGCCGGAGCACAGGCCATGGGCCGCCCGGAGCGACAGCACGCCTTCGACTTCCTGCTGCAACAGAGCCGCACGCGCCGGGCCGAGGACGGCGCGAGCCTGCCCAGGCACCCGGGCGAGGCCCTGGCACAAGTGCTCCGGGCGCTCGCGCAGCGGGGCATGCAGGCCGTGGCGGTCGACCGGACCACCCGCGAACTGGCGGCGGCGGGGCTGACCGCCGTGTGCGTCGTCGTGCCGGCGCTTCAGCCCCTGACCTTCCACCGGTACGGGCAGTACCGGGCCCATCCGCGCCTGTACTCGGCGCCCGTCGCCATGGGATACCCCAGCCGGCCGGAGGAGGAGTTGAACCCGTGGCCCCAGCCCTTCCTGTGATCGCCACCGGAGGCTTCGGCGAGCGAGTCGCCCGGCTGCTGACCGAGACCCGCCCGGGGGCCGAGGTGCTCTCCGCGTCCGACGCCGGACTCCGGCGGGCGTTCGGCCCGTTCCGCGGTCCCGTGGTGCTGGCCGCCTGGCGGCCCGAGCCCGGTCTGTGCGAGGAACTCGACGCCCTGGCGTACCGGCACGGACGCAGCTGGCTCCCGGTCGTCCTGGAGACCGCGGTCATCCGTGTCGGCCCGCTGGTCCGTCCCCCGTACGCGCCTTGTTTCGGCTGCTACCGACGCCGACGCGGCCAGCACGACCTGCAGGCCCGCACGACCTCTCTTCTGACGGACCGTTACGACCGGGACCCGCACTGCGGTCCCGGAGGTTTCCTGCCTCATCACGCCAGGGCTGCCGCGGCCCTCGCCGCGGCGTACGCGGACGGCGCACCCGGGACGGGTACGGGTCTGGTGAGCACCATCAGGCTCCGGGAGTGGGGGGTCGAGGCCCACCCTGTCGTGCCGTGCCACGGGTGTACGCGCTGCGGCTCCCACGGCATGTCCGACACGGGACTGAAACGGCTCAGGGCGGCTCTCCCGGCACCGTCGGCGCTCTCGGAGGTGCCGCGATGAGCGCCGCCGTGCCGGATGGCACCCGGACCGTGCCCGCGCTGTGCCGTGGGCTGGTGGTCGTCGAGGCCACCGACGGGATGGTGATCGAGGGCGGACCGCACCGGATGCTGCTGAGCGGCGCGGCCGCCTCCGGCTTCCTCGGTGCGCTGCTGCCCCTGCTGGACGGACGGCACGAGCCGGACGAGCTGAGCGCGCTCCTCGACGTCGAGCCTGCCGCCGTCCTGCAGGCGCTGGAACTGCTGGACGACTGGGGCGTGCTGGAGGCGGGCACCACCGCGCGGGAGGAGGCGGTGCCGGAGCCGACCCTGACGTACTACTCCCGCACAGCCGCACTCGCGGGCGGGCACGGGTCGGCCGCGTCGGTGCTGGACGAACTCGCGCGTTCCCATGTCCGGTTGATCACCGGTGCGGAGCTCACGCGCGTCCTGACGGAAGACCTGACGGCCGCCGGCGTGGGCACGGTGTCCACGGCAGGAGAAGGCGGGGTCCCGCACGGCTGCGATCTCGTCGTGGTCGCCGACGGGGCCGGCGAACCGGCGCGCCTGGCGGCACAGGTGGCCACGGGATGGCAGGACAACGTCCCCGTCCTGCGGCTCGCGGCGCACGACGGCGCGGTCGAGGTGGGTCCGCTGTTCTGGCCGGGAGAGTCCGCGTGCGTCGACTGTTTCCGCCGCGGTGGCGGGACCGGCGGCCGCGAGGGCGGCGGTCAGGAACTGCTGGCCGCTGCCGCCGCCATGGAAGTGCTCGCCGTCCTCGCCCGAACGACACCCGTGACGACGTTCAACGCCCTGGTACGCACCACGACCGCAGGAGGCCGCACGGAGCGCCGCCTGGTCGCGCCCGACCCCTCCTGTCCGACCTGCGGGGACTGCGGTGACCGGGCGCGGGACAACGGCGTACGGCTGATCGAGACGTACGAATGGCATGTGGCCGCCCCGCCCCTGCGGCTGATGCCCGCACCGCGTCCGCTCGCTCCCCTGCGTGCGCGGCGCCGAGAGGCTTCGCGGTCCCGCGTCGCGCTGCCCACGTCACCGGCGGGGCGCCTGCCGGCCGAGCCCGGCACACCGCCACCGGCCGGCCCGGAATGGCTGGTGCCACTGGCGGCGATTCTGCCGGACGTGGTCGCCGCGACCGCCGTGGACGGCGGGGATCCCTCTTCGGACGGCAGCGGACCGGTCTGCGTCCACGGCTCTGTCCATGTCTACGTCCTGACCGATCTGGCCCCTCTCGGACTGCCCGGCCGGATCTTCCGGTACGACGAGGCCGGTCACCGGCTGCTGTCCGTACGGGCCGATGCCCCAGCGTGGAGAGGTGCCTTGCTGTCCTCCGGGCCCCCTGTCGCGGACCTGGACGCGGTGGTCGCGGTCGTCGCGGACACCGGCCCGCTGGCCCCGGAACATGGTGACGGCGCCTGGCGGGCGGCACACCTGGGCGCCGGAATCGCGGCGCTGCGGCTGGCCTGCGCCGCGATGGAGCGACAGCTCCCGCTCACCTTCGGGCTCGGGTGGAGCGAGGACCTGCCCGCGGTGCTCGAACTCGACCCGGCGAGAGAGAGCGTGGCGGCGGTGGCCGGACTCGTGGCCGGCCCGAGGGCTGAGGAGGCCATCGCATGACACTGCCGTCGATGGCCGACGTGGTCGCCTCCGTGGCAGACGCGTGCCATGGTCCGCGGCCTGCGGCGCACGGTCCCGCGTCGCACGGGAGCGCGGGGTGCCGGAGTGAGCCGCCCGGCCGCGGGCGAGGCGAGCGGGCGGTGGCGGACGTGGTGGACACCGCGTTCCGGCACCACCGGGCGGCGGTGCCGGACCAGACTCCGTTCGCCGTCCTGGTGACGACGGGCCGCGTCGGACAGGGCGTGCCGCGCGCCGGGTTCGCCACGGCCGACGCCGTCGTACCGTTCGCGGTGGACGGTTCGTGGACCGATGTGCTCGCCGGCAGATATCAGGGTGCCGAGCGTCTCTTCCTCGTCTGTGCCGACTTCCGGAGGATGTCCGGTCCCCGGGCCTCCGTGACATACCCCCAACTGCTCCTCGGAGCCGGGGCACTTGCCCAGGCCCTGCGGATTGCCGCCGACCGGCCGGAGACGGGCGCCTGGATCCACACCGGCAGTCTCCGTCCCGTGACTTCGGCCGTACGACGCCGGTACCCGGGGATGCGTCATCTGCTGACCGTCGTTGCCGGCCCTTTCGATGGGAGCCCCACATGACAGCAACCGTTTCCACCGGCGGGGCGGCCCACGGCGCCGAACCCGTCGCGACGCACCCGGATCCGGTCTTCATCCTCTCCCCGCCCCGTTCGTTCTCGACCATCGCGCTGGCGCTGCTGGCGGGGCACCCGCAGATCTTCGGATTCCCCGAGATGCTGGTCTTCGCCAACAGGACGGTGGCCGATCTCGTCGGCGAGGACGGCACGGAGGCGGAGCGCTTTCCGCCGGAATACCGCAGGACCCGCCTCAGCGGGGTCTGTCGTGCCATCGCCCAGCTCCACGAGGGAGAACAGTCCGCACCAGCCGTCTCCCGCGCCGAAGACTGGCTGAGGGCGCGCCTCGACTGGCCGACGCCCCGGGTCCTCGGCCACTTGCTCGACCTGGTGAGCCCGCAGATCGGGGTGGAGAAGTCCCCCGACACGGTGGCCACGGACGACTCCCTGGACCGCTGCTTGAGCAGCTACCCGAAAGCCCGTTACATCCACCTGACCCGGCACCCCGTGACGACACAGCGTTCGATGCACACCCAGAACCAGCAGTACCTGACCCACCGGAAGGTACGCGTGGTCGGGGCCGCCTCCTCCTGGTACCTGTCGCACCTGCGCATCATGCGGACGCTCGGCGACCTGCCTCAGGAGCAGTGGATGAGGGTCCGCGGCGAGGATCTCGTCAACGAGCCCAGGGTCTGGCTGCGCCGGATCCTCGACTGGCTCGGACTGGAGAGCGGTGAGGCGGTCATCGACCGGATGACACATCCCGAGTCATGGCTTTTCGCCCACAACGGCCCCACCGGAGGGCTGTACGGAGGCGATCACAAGTTTTTCAGCGCACCCGATCTCAGACCGGTTCCGGACCCGGGGCCGGTGACGTTCGATCCCGAATGGGATCTGCCGGACGAGATGTGCCGTCGAATGACGCTCCTGGCACACCAATTGGGCTACTGAGTACGACCGGAACAAAGGGGTGATGCCCGTGCGGAGATTCTCGCACTCCTGCCCGGTCAGGTCTCCGCCGCAAGGCGTGGAGACCCGACCGGTCCGAGAAGGAAGAACGAGAAAGGAGAACTGCTTTGTCCCCGTTGCAGGAAATCATGGTTCGTGACGTGTCCGAAGCCGGCTGGGAGTCGCTGGTGACCAGCGCTCTGAGGGGTATCGAAGAGAGCCCCGGCTGGACCGACTGCTGGCCGACGGGCAGCACCACGGACGCGTGCTGCACGACGTCACCGGCCGCACCCGAGCCGACCATCTGAGTGCTCACGCACTGAGCGGAACGCGGCATTCCCGGCTCCATGGGAAGTGCACTGCCGCGTTCCGCTTGTTGCTCGCCTCACCGGCAGTGCTGTGGCAAGAGGACGGCAAGCCGATGGCCAGCCCGTGCTGCCAGGATCGTGGCCGTCGGATTCCCCTGCCGGACGGGTACTGCGGGCGGCCGGGGTGGCAGGGAGAAAGTGAGTTCCGGAACGGGGAGGGTCGGTTCAGTGGCAAGTCCATTGACATTCCACATACTCGGCGTGGTAGAGGCCAGGAACGGCGCGGATCTCGTCCCGCTCAGCGGGAAACAACGCTCTCTTCTGGCAGTGCTGTTGCTCCAGGTGAACTGTACGGTGACCAACACGCGCCTCATGGACGCGGTCTGGGGAAGACCGCTGCCCGCGGCCCCCGAGACACGGGTGCGGACCCTCGTCTCCGAACTACGACGGTCCCTGTCCCGCCACGGCTTCGACGGCATCCAGACCAAGCCGTCGGGGTACGTCATCCGGGTCGAGGACAGCCAGCTCGACCTCACCCTGTTCCTGGCCAAGGTCCGGCAGGCGCGGGAGGCCGTGATAGACGGCATGCCCGGCGCGGCGCTGAAGGCGTACGACGAGGCGCTGGCGCTGTGGGGCGGCACCGCGCTCACCGGGGCGAGCGGGCCGTTCGCCGACGGGGAGGGGGCCCGCCTGGAAGAACTGCGGCTCACCGTCATGGAGGAGCGCTTCGGGGCGCTGCTCCAGCTCGGGCGGCCCGCCGAGGTGGTGAGCGACCTGAGCCGGCTGGTTCTGCACCACCCCTTGCGGGAGGGCCTGCACGCCCAGCTCATGACCGCCCTCTACCGCAGCGGACGCCGCAGCGAGGCGCTGGATCTGTACCGTTCGCTGCGCAGCCGGCTTGTCCAGGAGCTCGGCATGGAGCCGCTGACCGAACTGCGCGACCTCCAGCAGCAGATGCTCAGCAGCGTGCCGGTCTCCGAGCTGGCCCCGCACGAACAGCGCACCGCTCCGGCGTACGCACGGCGGCGCTGAACAGGGAAGAATGCCGTGCTGACCAGCCTGCTGCGCGCACATGTCCGGCGGCGACTGCCGTCGCTCGCCCTGATCCTGGCCTTCCAGCTGGCCCAGACCACGGCCGCCCTGTGTCTACCGGCGCTCAACGCCGATCTGGTCGACCGCGGAGTGGTGCCCGGTGACATCGGCCACGTCCTGCGCGCCGGGGCCTGGATGGCGGTGGCCACCGTGGTGCAGCTGGCGGCCTCGGTCGGCGCCGCCCGGCTCAGCGCCCGTACCGCCCTGGCGATCGGCCGGGACCTGCGCACGGCGGTCTTCGGCCGTGCCCTGGCCTGCGCCGAGCACGAGGTGGACCGCTTCGGCGTGTCCTCCCTCGTGCTGCGCACCACCGGCGACGTCCAGCAGGTACAGGTGCTGTGCCTGACCGCGTGCACGGTGCTGGTCACGGCGCCCTTGTTGTGCCTCGGCGGCATCGTGATGGCACTGCGGCAGGACGTGGCGTTGTCCGGGGTCGTCGCGGTCGTCACCCCCCTGCTGGCCCTGACCGTCGGGTGGTTCGTGCGTCGGGCCCGCCCCCTCTTCCGGGACCTGCAGCACTCCCTCGACGTCTCGCACCGCGTCCTGCGGGAGCAGATCACCGGCGTGCGGGTGGTCCGGGCCTTCGCTCGGGAGGCCCATGAGCGCGAGCGGTTCGAGCGGGTGAACAGCGGCCTGCTGACGGCGGCGCTGCGGGCCGGGCGCCTGATGGCCGCCCTGCTGCCCGTCGTCATGCTGGTCACCAACGCCTCGGCCGTCGTCGTGGTGTGGGCCGGCGGACACCGGATCGCCGAGGGCACCCTGCGGGTCGGCGCACTGACCGCCTTCCTCACCTACCTCACCCAGATCCTGGCGTCGGTGATGGCGGCGGGTTCCCTGTTCGTGCTGCTGCCCCGCGCCGAGGCCAGCGCCGAGCGGATCCGGGAGGTCCTCGGCGCGGACCCCCGCCCGGCCCTGACCGCAGGACCGGGCACGGGGCGCCCGCGGACCGGCCGGCTGGAGCTGGTGGACGTCGGATTCCGGTATCCGGGCGCGGAGGAGCCGGTGCTCCGCGACGTCACGCTGACCGTGCCGCCGGGCCAGGTCCTCGCCGTCACCGGGTCCACCGGAGCCGGCAAGTCCACGCTGCTCGGTCTGATGGTGCGCAGATTCGACGCCACGTCCGGAGCCGTCCGCCTCGACGGCATCGACGTCGGCGTGCTCGGCCGTGGCGATCTGGCCGACGCGATCGGCTACGCACCGCAGCGTCCGCACCTCTTCTCCGGCACCGTCGCCTCCAACCTCCGCTACGCCCGACCCGACGCGTGCGACGAGGAGTTGTGGCAGGCGCTGCGCGCGGCCTGCGCCGACTCCTTCGTGGCCGGGTTGCCGGGCGGCCTCGACGCCCCGGTGCTGCAGGGCGGCAGCAACTTCTCCGGAGGGCAGCGCCAGCGGCTGGCCGTGGCCCGGGCCCTGGTGCACCGCCCCGTCCTCTGCCTCCTCGACGAACCCTTTTCCGCGCTCGACCAGGCCACGGAAGCACGGCTGCGGACGGCACTGGGCAACGCGGGAACGACCGCGGTGATCGTGACCCAGCGAGTCTCGGCCCTGCGCGCGGCCGACCGGGTGGCGGTGCTCGACGAGGGCCGGCTAGTCGGCGTCGGCCCACATGCCGAACTGGTCGAGTCCTGCCCGACGTACCGCGAGATCGTCCTGTCCGCGACGAGCAGGGAGGCCGCCTAGTGGCCGCCGGCCGGAAGCGGGTGTCCTCCGGGTGGCCGGGGCGCGGATCACCCGTGTTCCGGCGGACCGCCGTCCGTCTGGTCGGGCTCCTCGCGGCCCGGCGCCGTTCCGTCCTGTCCGCGCTCTGCTTCGGCGCCGCCTCGGCAGGGCTCACCGCACTCGGGCCGAGATTCCTGGGGCGCGCCACCGACCTCGTCGTCAGCGGTTCGCTCGGCGCCCGGGCCACCGCCGGTGACACGTACGGGTCGGTGGGCCGGGTGCTGTGCTGGGCACTCCTGGCGCACGCCGGTGCCGCGCTCTGCGCCCTGCTGCAGTCCAGGATCACCCTCCGCGTCGTCGGCGGACTCGTGCACGACCTACGCGCCGAGGTCGGACGCAAGATCGAACGCCTGCCGTTGTGCCATCTCGACGGCAGGCCGCGCGGCGACACCCTCAGCAGGGCCACCCTCGACGTCGACAACATCGCGCAGTCCCTGCAGCAGACGCTCGGTCAGCTCGTGGTGTCCCTGCTGACGGCGTTGGGCGTGCTCGCCGTGATGACCTGTACGTCGCCGCTGCTCACCCTGGTGGCACTCGTCAGCGTGCCGCTGTCCGGGACAGTCGCGGCACGCCTGGCCCGGCGCGCGCAGCAGCACTTCACGGCCCAGCGCACCGCCATGGGAGCCCTCAGCGCGTACGTCGAGGAGACCTACTCGGGACACGCGCTGGTCACCGTGTTCAACCGCCGGGAACAGGCCGAGCGACGGTTCGTCCGGCACAACGGCGACTTCCACCGCGCGAGCCTGCGGGCCCAGTACCTCTCGGGCCTGATCCCGGTGGCCATGGCGTCGGTCGCGAGCCTCACCTACGTCCTCATCGCGGTCGTGGGCGGGCTGCGGGTGGCCGCCGGGGCGCTGTCCATCGGCACGGTGCAGGCGTTCGTGCAGTACGCCCGGCTCCTGGGGCAGCCGCTCGGGCAGTTCGCCGGTACCGCCAACCTGGTGCAGTCGGCGGTCGCCTCGGCCGAGCGGGTCTTCGAGCTGCTCGACGCCGACGAGGAGGCTCCCGATCCGCGGCCCGCGCCGCTTCCGGGGCCGGCCCGCGGCCATGTGGTGTTCGAGCGTGTCTCCTTCTCCTACGCCGCCGAGCGGCCGCTGATCGAGGACCTGTCGCTGACCGCGGAACCCGGCGACACGATCGCGGTGGTCGGCCCCTCCGGAGCGGGCAAGACCACGCTGGTCAATCTGCTGCTGAGGTTCTACGAGGTCAGCGGCGGCCGCATCGTGCTGGACGGATGCGACATCTCCCGGATGCCCCGGGCCGAACTGCGCGGCCGCGTCTGCACCGTGCCGCAGGACCCCTGGCTGTTCACCGGCACCATCGCCGACAACATCGCCTACGGCGCCCGACGCGACGTCACCCGGGAGGAGGTCGTCGAGGCGGCCCGGGCCGCACACCTGGATCACCTGGTGCGGGTCCTGCCCGCCGGCTACGACGCGTTGATCGGCGAGAACGCGACCCAGATCAGCGAGGGTGAGCGGCAACTCATCACCATCGCGCGCGCCTTTCTCTCGAATGCGCCGGTGCTCGTGCTGGACGAGGCGACCTGCGCCCTCGACAGCCGCACCGAGATGCTGGTCCAGCAGGCCATGCGGGGGCTGCGCGCGGGCCGTACCAGCCTGGTGGTCGCACACCGCCTCGCCACGGTCCGGGACGCCGACGTCATCGTGGTCATGGACGACGGCCGCATCGTCGAACGAGGAACGCACACCGAGCTGCTGGCGGCGGGAGGGGCCTACACCCGGCTCTACGAGGCCCAGTTCAGCCGGTCAGGACGAACCGCACCGGAAACCGCTTGAGTCCTCCGGAGAAGGTCGTCGTCAACTGGGCCGGGGCGCCCACGCACTCGGCCGACACCAGCCGGGGAAGGAGCTCGGCGAAGAACGACTCGATCTCCAGCCGGGCGAGCGAGGCGCCGAGGCAGTGGTGGGCGCCGTGTCCGAAGGCGAGCTGGCGGTTCGGGGTGCGGCGTACGTCGAAGCGGTGCGGGTCATCGAAGACCGACTCGTCGCGGTTGGCCGACGGGTAGGACAGCAGGACGGCGTCACCGGCCCGGATCAGTACGTCGCCCAGCGGGAAGTCCCGGCGCGCGGTGCGCATGAAGGCCTTGACCGGAGTGACCCAGCGGATCATCTCCTCGACGGCGGTGGGCAGATGGGCCGGATCCGCGCGCAGCGTCCGCAGCTCGCCGGGATTCTCCATCAGGGCCCGCAGGCCACCCGCGAGGGTGACGCTGACCGTGTCGTGACCCGCTGCGACCAGGATGACGAACTGCGACAGCATCTGGTGATCGTCCAGCAGGCGTCCGTCCAGCCGGGCATTGGCGATGACCGAGGCCAGGTCGTCCGTGGGGCGCCTGCGCCGGTCCGCGGCCAGCTCGAGGAAGAACGTGTAGAAGCGCCGTACGGCCGCGATCCGCTGCTCCGGCTGCAGGGACCGGCGCGCCGCGGGGGTGAAGGGGCGTACCTCGTCGGCGTGGGATTCGTCCAGTCCCAGCAGGGCGAGCAGCACGTCGAGGGCGTAGACGTCGCAGACCTCACCGACGAACTCGCAGGTGTCGGTCCGCTGCGCCAGCCGGTCCACGGCCCGGCGTGCGAGTCCTGCGATCCACGGGGCCAGCCGGGCGACGGACTGCGGTGTGAACTGGGCGGCCGTCACCGAACGCATCTGCCGGTGCTCGGGGTCGTCCAGGTGTGCCAGGGGGCGCAGCAGTTGCCGTCTTCCGTTCTCGGCGGCGAGCGCGTCCTGCCGGGCGGGGATCAGCATGGGGCGGGGTTCGCTCAGGAAGACGTCGTTGCGCCGTTCTATCTCCCGGATGTCGGCATGCCGGGTGATGGCCCAGAACGGGTTGTAGCCGGGCGGCGTCACCCAGTGGACCGGGGCTTCACGCCGCAGGAGATCGAGGGCCCGGTGCAGACGTTCGTCGTCGGCGTATGCGGTCGGATCGGCGAGCGTGACGCCGGCCTCGGCAACGGATATCGACACCCGAGTCCTCCCTGCGTGAGTGCGCATTCTCTTTCTGCTGAGCGGCGTTGATCCTCTCAGCTGGTCCGCGTTACGAAAAGGACCGCCTTCGTTTTCTGTACCTCTTTCGTATGAGGCGCGTACATCGCGCGTCGAGAATGGTTTGCATGGCGGACCGAGTGGTGGAGCCGAGGGGGGGCGTAAATCGGTGATCGTGCTTGGCTATAACGGATTCACCCGGAGTTCCGAGCTCTTCGGCCGCCTCTACGGGGCGACGGGGGTGGACCGCCATCAGCTGATCGGACACGACGCGGCCGCGGCCCTGATGGTGGACGGCGAGGTCGTGGCGGCGGTCGAGGAGGAGCGGCTCAGCAGGGTCAAGAAGACCTCGGACTTCCCGGTCAACGCGATCCGGTGGTGCCTGGAGCACGCCGGGCTCGGTCTCGACGACGTCGACGTCTTCGCCTTCCCCTGGCGGTTCGTGCCCGAGGTCGCCGATCGCATGATCGCGGAGATCTCCGACAGTGCCATGCCCGTGGTCACGAAATTCGACCAGCTGAGCCGCACGGGGGACCTGTTCACGGGGATGCTGGGCCGGGCCGCCGTGCACGCCGACTTCATGGCGCGCATGGACCACCCCCTGGACCCCAACAGGCTGGTCCTCGTGCCGCACCACACGGCACACCTCATGTGCGGGGCCTACCTGGCCGGCGTCCGCGACGCGGCCTTCCTGGTGAGCGACGGACGGGCGGAGACGCGGTCCGCCGTCGTGGGCGAACTGCGCGACGGCGTCGTCCGGATCTTCGAGCAGGGCTGTGTCGACATGAACAACTCCCTCGCGCTGGCCTACGGAAAGATCACCCGTTACCTCGGCTTCGTGCCGAACAACGACGAATACAAGGTGATGGGCCTCGCCGCCTACGCGCCGCCGCCGACCCGCAACCCGCTCCTGACCAACGCCGTCCAACTGCACGAGAACGGCTCGTACACCGTCTTCATCCCCGGTGAGAAAGAGGCCTACTACAGCTTTTTCGACCGGATCTTCGGGGGCGACAGCGAAAAGCGCGAGGAATTCGCATTCCGGGTCGAGGTCGCGGGGCTGGCCCAGCACATGGTCGAGGCCGTCACGGCCCATCAGGTCCGGGTCCTCGGCGCGGCGACCGGTCTGGAGACACTGCTTTTCGAGGGCGGCCTCGCCCTCAACTGCGTCGCCAACACGAAGATTCTGCAGAGATCCTCCTTCGCCGGTGTGGAGGTGGGTTTCGGAGCCAGTGATCCGGGCGTCGCCATCGGCGCGGCGGTCCAGGTGGCGGGCCTCGGCAACCGCCCCGCGAACGCCCCGGCCACCGCGTACCTCGGGCCGGGCTACGCCGACACGGAGATCGTCGACGCCCTCGACGAGCACGCGGAGGACGTCACATGGGTCGAACTGGACGAGGACGAGGTCGTCGGCAGGACGGCCGAACTGCTGGCCGGGAAGACCGTGGTGGGCTGGTTTCAGGGGCGTATGGAGTACGGGCCGCGCGCGCTCGGCAACCGCAGTATCCTCGCCAACCCGCAGTTTCCCGACATCAAGGACGTCATCAATCTGCGGGTGAAGCACCGTGAGCCGTTCCGGCCCTTCGCGCCCGTGGTCCTGGCCTCCGACGCACCGCGCGTCTTCGACATGGGCAAGAAGGCCACGTCACCGTACATGACCTTCGTCTTTCCGGTACGCGAGGAGTACCGCGACCGGATCCCCGGCGCCTGCCACGTCGACGGCACCGCCCGGATCCAGACCGTCGACGACGCGGGCAACCCGAAACTTGCCGCGCTGCTACGGGAGTTCACCGCACGCACCGACGTGCCGTGCCTGCTGAACACGTCCTTCAACGTGGCGGGAGAGCCGATCGTCTGCACACCACGGGACGCCCTCGCGTGTTTCCTGAACACCGAGATCGACCATCTGGTGATGGGCCGTCACCTGATCGCCAAGAGGAGCGGCCGGCATGCCTGACGACCGCGATCCCTGGACCGCCTTCGCCGACCGAGGGCCGACTCCGCGGCCGCGCAACGCCGCAGGCGAGACCACGTGGTTCAACTGGACCCAGTACCCCGACCACGGACCGGGTCCGGAACTGCTGGGCGAACCGGAGACCGTGCTCGACCTCGGCTGCGGCGGCGGCCGCAACACCGCCCATCTGGCCGTGCGAGGGGCCCGCGCGGTCGGTGTGGACTTCTCCCCCGTCCTGCTCGCCCAGGCTCGCGAACGCTGGAGCGAGGTGGCGGGACTGCGTTTCGTGGAGCGGGACGCGGTGGGCTACCTGGCCGAGACCGACGCACGGTTCGACGCCGTCTGCTCGGTGTACGGCGCCGTCTGGTTCACCGACCCCGACCTGCTGCTCCCCCTCGTGCGCGAGCGGCTCGCGCCGGGGGGAGTCCTCGTCTTCTCCCACGAGCCGCCGATCAAGGGCTGTTACGGCGCACAAGGCACCTACATCCGCCGGAAGGGCGGCGGCCCCCCGGTGCCCGTGGTGCGCTGGGCCCACACCTGTGAGCAATGGCGGGACATCCTCGCCCGGCACGGCTTCGTCACGCTCGACACCGAGATCGTCGAGGCCCCGGATCCCGCCTATGTCCCCACCATGCTGGTGCGGGCCGTGCCGTCGCGCTGAGCGACGGCCGCGGTTGGCGTCCCGGACGACCGAAAGGAGGTGCAACCCATGGAGAACACCAACGAGGTCCTGCTCGTCGAGGTGGTCGAGGAGGAGGGCGAGCCCTGCCTCTGCTACGACGCCCCGTGAATCTGAGCTGCCGTGTCCCGTGGCGACGGCACGGGACACCGCCCCGACCCGCGCCAACCGCCCCGCCGAGCCGCCCGCGACGTGGAGTGGGGGTCCGTGCAAAATAGCCAGATAGACCCCGG
>NZ_JBSHBL010000005.1:0-205416 GCF_053611985.1 Streptomyces sp. NPDC054770 | reverse complement strand
CTCTGATAGCCGCCCCGTTAAAAGTTCGCCGGGGGGTCCCTGCCGGCGGCCCGGTCAAACGGCACGGACGCGCGACACCGGCCGGGCCGAGCCGCCGGAGACGAGGAGTGGGGGACCGTGAAACTTCGCCTGATCGACCCGGTGTTCTTCAGTGTCCGTGCGGACGGCACCTATATGTCCAGTCCGAGGATCAAAGGACGGCTGAAGGTGCATCCCTCGGTGGCCGGGGTCCTCACCACGGCCGTGCACGGCGTCGACCCGCAGGCACTGGCGGCCGAGTCGGAGGCCGTCGCCCACGCGGTCGAAAGGCTGCGCGGACTCGGTTACCTCGTCCCGGTGGACGACGCCGGGGACGACGAGCTGCCCGGGCCCTGGCGCGAATGGGGCGCGCTGACCTGGCAGTTCCACCAGAGCATCCGCGACACGCCCTTCATCCGCCCGGAGTCCGAGGGGGTCGACGAGTACCACGAGGGGCTGCGGAACCGCGTCCGCCCGGCCAACTCCAAGAAGACGCGGCCCGATGAGGATGTGCTGCTGCTGCCGCGGGTCCGGGCGCGCATGCCGGTGTCCTTCCAGGACGTGCTCGAAGGGCGGCGCACCCACCGGGACTTCACGGGGGAGGCGACCCCGCTCGACGCGTTCGCGACCCTGCTGCACTACAGCTTCGGACCGCTCCGCTTCATCGACGCGGGTCCGATGGGTGTCCTCCAGCTGCGGGCGAACGCGTCCGGCGGCTCACGGCACGAGACGGAGGCCTACGTGGTCGCCCTGAACGTGCGGGGGGTGGAGCCCGGGACCTACCGCTACGACGGCATCCGGCACGGACTCGTTTCCGTGGGGGAGCCCGTGTCGCGCGAGACCATGGAACACCTCACCTTCCGGCAGGGGTTCTTCGAGGCGGCCGGTTTCGGGGTGTTCACCACGGCGTTCGCGACGCGGATGTCCTGGAAGTACCGCAATCCGCGCGCCTACAAGGTGCTGCTGCACAACGTCGGCCACATGGCCCAGGTGTTCTCCATGACCGCCGCGGCACTCGGCCTGGGTGCGGCGATGACGGGCGCCTTCCGGGACACCGAGGTGGAGGGTCTGCTCGGCTCGCCCGGACCGGACGAGTTCGCGACGTTCGCCCTCGCCTGCGGAAGGCCCGTGCTGGGTGACGCCGACCTGCCGGCCCGGTACCGGGTGCCCGTCGTGCCGTTTCCCACGTGAGCGGACCCCTGGCGCACGCGGCCTTCAGGACCACGGCCTGGGGCCGTACCGCCGGCTTCGTCGGCAACGGGATGGCTCCCGTGGCACTTTCCTTCGCCGTTCTCGACCTCACGGGATCCGTGACGCAGCTCGGTCTGGTGGTCGGGGCCCGTTCGCTGGCCGCGGTCGCGACCACGCTCTTCGGCGGTGTCCTGGCCGACCGGTTCCCGCGCCGGATGCTGCTGCGGGGCACGTCCTTCGGTGCGGCCGTCACCCAGACCGTGGCCGGCCTGAGCCTGCTCGGCGGGGTCGCCTCGGTGCAGCTGCTGATGCTGCTCTCCGCCCTCAACGGGGCCTTCGCGGCGGTGGAGCTGCCGACCACCACGGCCCTCGTCGCCCAGACCGTCCCCCCTGACCTGCTGCGCCGGGCCAACGCGCTCCTGCGCACGCTCACCGGCATCGCCACGGTGTGCGGAGCCGCCGCGGGAAGCGTGCTCATCGCCTGGGCGGGGCCCGGCTGGGGGATCCTGGCCGACGCCGCGTCCTTCGCTGTGGCGGGACTGTTCTTCGGCCGGATCCGATTGACGGCGACACCGCGGGGGGCCGGCCGGCGTTCGCTGCTCGGCGACCTGCGGGCCGGCCGGGAGGAGTTCTTCCGCCACCGCTGGCTGTGGACGGTCGTCCTGCACGCCTGCGCCTGGCAGCTGGTCTGGGCGGGCAGCGTTCAGGTCATCGGCCCCGCGGTGGCCGAGGCGCACACCGGGCCACGCACCTGGGGGCTGGTACTGGCATCCCAGACCGCGGGCGCCATCGCGGGCGGAGTGCTCGCGCTGCGCTGGCGGCCTCGTGCGGCGCTCGCCACCGGTGTGCTGCTGACGGCGGTGAGCGCGGCACTGCCCTGGTCCCTGGCGGCCGATCCGCACCCCGAGGCGCTGATACCGGCCGCCTTCCTGGCCGGTACGGCCATGGAGCAGGTCGGCGTTGCACTGACCGTCGCCGTCCAGGAGCGGGTCCCGCCGGGACTGCTCGCCCGGGTGACGTCGTACCAGGTCCTCGGTTCACTGGCCGCCGTTCCGCTGGGCCAGTTCCTGGCGGGCCCGCTCACCGGCGCGTACGGGCAGGGGCGGGTACTGGCCGCGGCGGGCCTCTGTATCGTCACGGTGACGCTGGCCGTGGTGGCCGTACCGGATGTCCGGTCCGTGCGAACCGGGGATCGACCCGGCATGTCTCGCGCGCAGGCACGGAACGGGCCCGCCCGTTGACCGGGCCCGCGGCCAGTGCCGCTCCTCGGCCTCGCTTCCCGGCGGATCAGGCGACGCACCCCCCCACCGGGCCGTTCGCCGCCTTGCCTGCCTCGGCCTCGGCCAGGAGTCTCGCGTACTGCCAGGCGAGAACGTCCATGTGGAGGCGGTTCGCGCCGTCGACATGGATCAGGTGCTCCGCGAACAGGGAATCGAGCATCTCCGACACCTGTGGTCGGGGCAGGCCGGTCAACCTTTCCAGGTCTGTCAGGGAGGAGGCCGGACCGGAGAGCGCGCCGAGAGCTCTGAAGAACGCCACCGCCTCGGGTCTGAGCCGTCGCACGGAAAGGGCGAGCGAGCGCTCCATCGACGAGCTCTGGTCTCCGGCGAGGGCCAGACAGTCCAGCGGATTGCCGTACCGCAGCGCCTCGGCATGGTCGGCGACGCGGCATGCGGGATGCATGACCAGGTTGGCCGCCGCGATGCGGAGCGCAAGCGGGGAGTATCCGCACCGGGAAGCGATCTCGGCTGTGGCGCGGGGCTCCGCCTGGGTGCGTTGAGCTCCGACGACCCGCCTGAGCACCTGGAGCGCGTCGTCGTGGGACAGCGGGCCGAGCTGGAGCATCGCCGCGCCCGCCTTCACCAGCAGGCCGCCCAGGCGGTTGCGACTCGTGACCACGGTGAACGAGCCAGGAGCGGGAGGCAGCAGGGGGAGCACCTGCCGCACGGACGCCGCACCGTCCAGCACGAGCAGGGCGCGGCGATCGGCGAACTCGCTGCGGTACAGCGCCGTAAGTTCGGCCAGGTCGTGGGGCAGACGGGCGGAAGAAAGCCCGTACTGGGACAGCACGCCGCGCAGGATGTCGGCCGAGGTGAGCGGTGGGCGGGCGGCGTGGCCCTGCAGGTCGACGATCGCCAGTCCGTCCGGAAAGTCGCCACGACGCCCTCGGGCCCATTCCAGGGCGAGCGCCGTCTTGCCGTTGCCGGCGGCCCCCACGACCGCGACGGTGCGGGCGTCGTCGCGAACGCTCTCGGCCAGGATCGAAAACCTGTTCAGTTCGGCAGCCCGGCCGATGAACCCGCTGGTGGAGGACAATATGGAGGTCACGGGCACGGCCGTGCGGACCGCAGGCCGGTCCCTTCTGGGCCGAACCCCCACGGTGACCGGTCCCCGCCACCGGTCACCGATCAGATCGCGCGGCCACTCCTTGCCCGTACGGTCGGCCTGCAGGACCAACTCGTGCGCACGTCGCAGCTCGGAATCGGGGTCCAGCCCGAGCTCGTCGGCCAGCCGGGCCCGTGTCTCCTCGTAGGCGGCCAGTGCCTCGCTACGCTGCCCGGAGCTGTACAGCGCCCACATGCGCAGCACGGTGAGCCGCTCGTGGTGGGGGTGTTCCCGTACGGAGTGGGCCAGTTCCTCGAGCAGGCTGTCGTGCTGACCGAGTGCCAGCCGTGCCTCTGCCCGCAGAGTGAGCGCGGAGAGGTACATCTCGTCGAGTCCGGCTCCCAGGCAGTGCACCAGCTCCGATGAGGCGTCGCTGCCCAGGATCGGGCCCTGCCACTCGTCGAGCGCGCGGTCCAGCAGCGCGGCGCACTCACCCGCACTTGAGGCCCGGTCCGCCTGGCGGACGAGTGACCGGAAATGATGGACGTCGACGGACTGGGGCGCGACGTGCAGCGCGTACCCGGCGCCGTCCGAGGAGATGACGGGTCCCTGCTCCTCGGACCTGACTCCCTGTAACAGGCTCCGGAGCCGGGACACGTGCGTGTGCAGACTGGAACGTGCACTACCGGGCACCGTCTCGCCGCTCCACAGCAGTTCGATCAGCCGGCGGACCGGGACGGTGTGTCCCACTTCGAGGAGGAGAAGCCCGAGCAGCAGTCGCTCCCGGCGCCGCCCGATTTTGACCCGCACGTCTCCAATCTGAACCTCAATACGTCCCAGTACTTGAAAATGACACCCCGTGGAAAACATACGGCGATCATGAGCCATCGCCGCAAACCTCTGCAAGCAAAAAAAATGGCTCTTCGCTTCCTTCTACGGGTTGTCGGAGACTTCTTGAGTAGGGTCGGTTATGGTCAAAAGAACTCTTCTCGGTAATGTCTCATGACATTTCGTGATCTTAGTTCAGGTGGTGCGGCCGTGTTCGGTTCCCCATCTGTTTTTCGTCCTGTAGTCAGGAGTGGCGCTGTCGGCCGTGGCAGTTACCGTCGCCTCCGTCGGCCTCGTTGGCCCAACTGGCCTCCATGGCCGCGGCGATGACGCTGAGGGGCGGTCGCGTCAGTCACCGCGACCCTGACCCTCGCGGCGCTGGGCAGGCGCGAAGAACGACAGCCGGCCGTCCCCGGTACACGCACCGGCGTAGTTCGTCGAGGACCCGCTCGGTGAAAGTCGGATAGCTCTTGCAGTGCGAATACGGGTGTCAGTTGAAGTAGGGGTTGACGGTCTTTCGGATCTCTTGGACTAATACCTCGATGCCGGGTGTGCTCTCCATCAACCAGCAGAAGTCGGCCGGGACACCGAACAGTTAGAGGGAAGACGGGATCAGGTCAGTTCGAGCATGTTCGTGTAGTAGGCGGCTTCGGACTCCGGATCGTCGTGACGGACGCTCCGCCTGAGGCCGAGGGCGTCCGTCGGACGCCGACCGGTCTTCCTGTGGAAAATACCGATCTTGTTCCTCTCCCGGCAGAGTCTCTTCGCGGCCTCGCAGGCCGCGCGGACGGCGAGGCGTCCGCGCGCCCAGACGCAGTGGCCCGGGCAGATGACGTCTTCCTGCCGGGCCCGGAAGCGCAACCGCGGCTACGCCCGGCAGCGAATCTTCCGCGGAGATGGCGCCAAGGGACCACACATCTACGACTTGGCTGTCGCCCAGCCGCCCCTCGACATCGTTTTCGATCCGCATCCGCCCGCCCATCACCGCTGGGTGATGGCGCGCCGCAGCCTGGCCCCGATGAGCTCGCCCATTGCCTGGCCTGTGCGCCCGGACCTCGTACTGGTCCTGGCCATGCTCGCGTACGCCTTCCTCGCCGCCATGACCGCGTCGCGGTCGAAAGGGGGGCGGCAGCAACGACGGAGCCGGACGGTCCCGCTCGCTATGGCTGAGGTCGGGCGTCTGCCGGCAGCTGGTGGCCCCTGGCTCGCACGGCATGGGGCCGGTGCACTGTTCTGGTCCCACTGGCGCAGGCGCCACCAGGGCATCGCTCGCGCCTGCCGCTACCGCAGACGAACCCGCCCCCGATCTCCCGTCAGCCCGCTAGGCTCGAAACTACGCCTCTGACCAGCGGTAACGGTGAAGTGCACCGAGCAGTTCCAGTGGGGAACCCGGCACAAGCACCGGGAACGGACAACACCTGTCGTGCCTGACGCTCGGCCGTCCGGGTATGGCGCGGCGCACTTTTGCAAGCAGGTGCTTGCAATTGTTAGCGGGGGTGGGGCAGGGTGGAGGCATGGCATCGCTGAACGTCGGCAATCTCGGTGAGTATCTGCGTGAACAGCGGCGCAACGCGCAGCTGTCGCTCAGGCAGCTCGCCGATGCCGCCGGGGTGTCCAATCCGTACCTGAGCCAGATCGAGCGCGGGCTGCGCAAGCCGAGCGCGGAGGTGCTCCAGCAGGTCGCCAAGGCCCTGCGGATCTCCGCCGAGACGCTGTACGTCCGCGCCGGAATCCTCGACGCCGAGCGGGATCTGAACGAGGTGGAGACCCGTGCGGTCATCCTCGCCGACCCCACCCTCGACGAGCGGCAGAAGCAGGTGCTGCTGCAGATCTACGAGTCGTTCAGGAAAGAGAACGGCTTCGGGTCGGGCGAGGAACGCGCGAGCGACACGGACACCCCCGGCGCCGAGGGCGACGACGCCGACAGCGAGACCGATCCGCGGCGGACGGCCGGATGAGCCGGCCAAGCGCGCCGGCCGCCGCGCCGCGGATCACAGAACCCTCAGTCGAACTTTAATACGGGAGGACCATCACCATGGCCATCACCGACGACCTGCGCAAGACCCTCAGCGACCCGACTCCGTTCTACTTCGCCGCCGGCACCGCCGACCTGGCCCTCCAGCAGGCCAAGAAGGTCCCCGGCCTGGTCGAGCAGCTGCGCAGCGAGGCCCCGGCCCGCATCGACGCGGTGCGTCACACCGACCCGAAGGCCGTCCAGGAGAAGGCCGCCGCCCGTGCCAAGGAGGCCGGTGTCAAGGCCAAGGAGGCGCAGGCCAACCTCCAGTCCAAGGTCAACGACTTCATCGTGTCCCTCGACGGCGACCTCAAGAAGCTCGGCGAGTCCGCCCAGGACTTCGCCCTGCGCGGGGTCGGCGTGGCCGCCGAGTACGCGGTCAAGGCCCGTGAGACCTACGAGAAGGTCGCGGAGCACGGCGAGCAGGCCGTGAAGACCTGGCGCGGCGAGGCCGCCGACGAGATCGAGGACCTGGCCATCGCCGTCGAGGGCAGGCCCGAGCCGGTCGTGGTCAAGGAGGAGGAGAAGAAGGCGGAGGCCCCGAAGGCCGCCGAGGCCAAGCCGGCCGCGGCGAAGAAGGCCCCGGCCGCCAAGAAGACCCCGGCCCCCCGCAAGGCCACCCCGGTCCGCAAGACCACCCCGCCGGCCAAGTAACCGGCCGCGGCGTCAGCAGAACGTACGAGCCGGGCACCCTTGGGGTGCCCGGCCCGTTCTACGGGTACGGTGGCCGCGTAGGGATCGGGAGAGAGCGGGCGGTGGCAGCATGCTGATGTTGGGGTTCGCAGGGTTCCTGGGACTGTTGAAGATCGTCCTGATGGCCCTGGCCGCGTTCGGGCTGGTCGACGCCGTGTTCCGGCGCGAGGACGCCTTCCGCGCGGCCGACAAGCAGAACAAGATCTTCTGGCTGATCATCCTGGCCATCGCCCTGGTCGTCAGCTACCTCTTCTCGATCCTCTCCATCCTCCCGATCGCGGGCCTGGTGGGGAGCATCGTCTACCTCGTCGACGTCCGCCCCGCGGTCAAGCAGGTGTCCGGGGGCGGTGGCGGCTGGCGAGGCCGCCGCGGCGGAAGCAGCAGCGACGGCCCGTACGGCCCGTACAACGGCGGCCGCTGAAGCGCCCCGAAGGGGCGCGGGGAACTGCGCGACCAGCCACGAACCACCCGTACCAGGCTGACGACAGCACCCCTACGGCGAGCCGCCGCTCAAACCCCCCGGTCCAGCAGCACAACGGCCACGTCATCCGTCAGCTCGCCCCCATTGAGCTGCCGCACCTCATTCACCGCCGCCCGCAGCAACGCCTCCCCGGTCAGGCCGGAGGCAAGCTGTCGGCGGACCATCTCGACCATCCCGTCCTGCCCCAGCCGCTCCCCGCCCGAGCCCACCCGGCCCTCGATCAGACCGTCGGTGTAGAGCATCAGGCTCCACTCGGCGCCCAGCTTCACCTGCATCCGCGGCCACCGGGCACCCTTCAGCAGCCCCAGCGCCGGCCCGTTGTTGTCGTACGGCAGCAGCTCGGCCGGCCGCCCGGGCCGGGCGATCAGCGGCGCCGGATGCCCGGCCAGGCACAGCCCGGCCCGGCGCCCGTCCGGCGCTATGTCGACGGTGCAGAGCGTCGCGAAGATCTCGTCGTCGGAGCGCTCGTGCTCAAGGACCTCCTGCAGCGTGCCCAGCAGCTCGTCGCCGCTCAGCCCCGCCAGGGTCAGCGCCCGCCAGGCGATCCGCAGCTCCACGCCGAGCGCGGCCTCGTCCGGGCCGTGCCCGCAGACGTCACCGATCATCGCGTGCACGGTCCCGTCGGGCGTGCGCACGGTGTCGTAGAAGTCGCCGCCGAGCAGCGCACGGGAGCGGCCCGGGCGGTAGCGGGCGGCGAACCGCAGCGAGGAACCCTCCAGCAGGGGCGTGGGCAGCAGGCCCCGCTCCAGCCGGCGGTTCTCCTGGGCGCGCAGCCGCCCCTCCGCGAGCTTGCGCTCGGTCGTGAGGGAACGCTTGCGTTCGACGGCGTACCGGATGGCGCGGCTCAGCAGCCGCCCGTCCATTTCGTCCCGGAAGAGGTAGTCCTGCGCGCCGACGCGCACGGCCTCGGTGCCGCGCTCGGCGTCACCGGAGGCGGTGAGCGCGAGCACGGCGTGCCGGGGCGCGAGCTCCAGCACGTGCTTGAGCACGGCGAGCTCGCCCTCCGTGTCCTTGCCGCCCGGCGCCGGCAGCGCCAGGTCCAGCAGGATGCAGTGGACGTCGTCGGTCAGCAGCCGCTCGGCCTCGGTGAGGTTGCGGGCGGTGCGGACGCGGATCGAGGTGCCGGACGCGTCCTGCAACTCGGGCAGGACCGGCGAACCGGCCGGATCGTCCTCGATCAGCAGCAGTGTGAGAGTGGTGCCGCCGGTGTTCGGTGCGACGGCTTCCGTGCGGTTGGCCTCTTCCTTGAGGAGGCCGCCGCCCTGTGCGGGCGCGACGGCCGGCGCCTGACCACTCTCCACGGCCGGGATCGCTCTCTGCCGCGGTACGGGTACGGGCATCGTGTCGGGTTCCTTCCCTCCCCCCGAGGGCATGGCGGGGCGAGGGACCTCGACCCACCAGACGGGGACCATAGCGGTACTGGCCGCCGCAACGGAATGGTGTGAGCCGCGTCGCTCCGTCTCAAGCCATTGGCATATGCCGCTTGCCGTACCGCAGTTGGACAAGAAGGTCGCCCGGCGGGGATGACGAAGGTCACGTGCCACCCGAGTTTGGGCGGGCGTTGGCGGTGGACTGGGTCACATGACGCAGCTCACGAAAGGGATATCACGCCCAAAGTGCCTGGTAATGCTCAGGCGTCCGGCCGTACCACCCCGAGGATCGGCATCGATCCCGCGCCGCCGATCGACACCGTCCGCCCCGGACGCGGGGCCTGGATGATCGCGCCGTCCCCGATGTACATCGCGACATGGCTGGCGTCGTCGTAGTAGATGATCAGGTCGCCGGGGCGCATGTCCTTGACGTCGATGTGCTTCAGCTGCGCCCACTGCTCCTCGGAAGTGCGCGGAATCGGCTTCCCCGCGCTCGCCCAGGCCTGCGAGGTCAGCCCGGAGCAGTCGTAAGAGTCCGGGCCCTCCGCGCCCCACACGTACGGCTTGCCGAGCTGGGCGGTGGCGAACGCGACCGCCTTCTTGCCGGCCGCGGACGCCTTGCTGTGGATCTCGTCGAGTATCCCGGTGTCCAGCCAGGCGGTCTGCGCCTTGTAGGCGGCCTCCCGCTCCAGTTCGGCGAGACGCTCCTTCTGCTTCTTCTCCAGCGTCGACTGGAGCTTCTCGGCGGCGGCGATCCGCTGCTTGATCTTCTTCTTCGCGGCGGCCTTCGCCTTCCGGCCGGCCTCCAGCCTGTTCCACTGGTCGGCCGCGTCCGCCGCGTACTGCTTCAAGTCCTGCTGGGTCTGCGTCAGTTCCCTGATCAGGGCCTTGGTGGCGCGCTCGCCCTGGAGCACCCGCCCGGCCCCGTCCAGGAACTCGGACGGGTTGTCGCTCAGCATCAGCTGGGCGGTGTCCGGCAGGCCGCCGGTGCGGTACTGGGCGGCGGCCGCCCGGCCCGCCCGCTCCTTCAGCGCGTCGAGCTTCCGCTGCCCCTCGACGATCTTCCTGGCCAGGTCGACGATCTCGGCGGACTGCTTCCGGGCCGCCTCCTCGGCGGCGTTGTACGCGTCGGTGGCGACGGCCGCGTCGTGGTAGAGCCCGTCCAGCTTCTCGCGAACCGCCTCGAGGTCCTTGTCCGCCGGGAGAGTCACGGAGGGACTGGGGGAGGCAGCGGCCGAGGTGCTGGGCGAGGGGGAGGGACTGGGCGCCGCGAACGCCGTGCCGGGTGCCGCCAGCACCGTCACCGCGCAGACCACGGTCACCGCCGTCGCCAGGATCCCGCGCCCACCCGGCCGGACGGTGTGCTTGTCCGGTCCCATGACCCGACCCCCCAAAAAAACTGATTAACCGTCAGTAACTTACGACACGTGGAGGATCGTGCCACGTAGTGCCGCAAAGTGACAGAGGTAAAGCGGCAGACGTAACGACAGGTGGGTTCCTCCCCGGTTTCCCCCCGAGCACGACGATCTCCCCGGCTTTGTGACGAACGACTCACCGAGATCGTTCCCGGCCCGCCGCCCCCTCAGGCCGTGGGCGCCAACGCCCCCCATGCCACCGTCACTTCGCCCTGCCGCCAGCGCACCGCCGAGTCCGTCACCGGCCAGTCGGCCGTCAACTCCCGTACCGCCCGCACCCACCGCTGCCGGGCGCCGTACGACGCGTAGGGCGCGGCCGCCGCCCACGCGCGGTCGAAGTCCCGCAGGAACGCGTGCACCGGCTCGCCCGGCACATTGCGGTGGATCAGCGCCTTCGGCAGCCGTTCGGCGAGGTCCGAGGGCCGCTCCAGGGACCCGAGCCGGGTGGCGAAGGTCACCGTCCGCGGCCCCTCCGCGCCGAGCGCGACCCACACGTGCCGCCGCCCGATCTCGTCACAGGTCCCCTCCACCAGCAGCCCGCCGGGCGCGAGCCGCCCGCACAGCCGCCGCCACACCTCGGCGACCTCGCTCTCGTCGTACTGCCGCAGCACGTTGGCCGCGCGGATCAGCAACGGCCGCGCGGGCACCGGGATCTCGAAGCCACCGTGCCGGAAGGTGAGCCCCTCCCGCTCGTAGGGCTTGGCCGCGACGACCCGCGCGGGCTCGATCTCGACACCGACGACCCGCGCGCGTGGCGCGACGGTACGCAACCGCCCGAGCAACTCCACAGCGGTCCAGGGCGCGGCCCCGTAACCGAGGTCGACGGCAACGGGTTCGTCGGCGCGCCGCAGTCCGGCCCCGTGCGTGGCGGCGATCCACCGGTCCATCCGGCGCAGCCGATTGGGATTGGTGGTCCCGCGCGTCACCGTTCCCACGGGGCGGGAGGCGGCGCGGGCATTCATGCCTATGAGGGTAAAGCGCCCTGAAGTGAGGCGCCCCGAAAGGGGCGCGGGGAACTGCGCGACCAGCCCCCACCCACCCGCACCCGAATCCCCAACCGAACCACCCCACGCATCCCACCCTCGAACGGTTGAGCGACATCAGGCAATGTGTCGGCAAAATCAACCCCCCTCGGAATGGGAATCCCTCCCTCCGCGTTGCACCCCGTTGGAGGGCGGCAGACGTCCTCCCACCGGCAT
Source organism: Streptomyces sp. NPDC054770 (assembly GCF_053611985.1). Taxonomy (NCBI): domain Bacteria; kingdom Bacillati; phylum Actinomycetota; class Actinomycetes; order Kitasatosporales; family Streptomycetaceae; genus Streptomyces; species Streptomyces sp. NPDC054770. Next base: position 193,882 of record NZ_JBSHBL010000005.1, on the reverse strand, counting down.
GCCCGCACAAAGGAGGACCGCCACGTGAGCCAGTACATCGGCAGGCTCGGGCGCCACTCCCCGTCGGCCGCCTCCCGGCTCCGCCGGCCCCGTCGCCCCCGCCGCGTCGCGATGCTCTCCGTGCACACCTCACCGCTCCACCAGCCCGGCACCGGCGACGCCGGCGGCATGAACGTCTACATCGTCGAGCTCGCGCAGCGCCTCGCCGCGATCAATATCGAGGTCGAGATCTTCACCCGGGCCACCTCCGGCGGCCTGCCGCCGTGCGTCGAGCTCGCCCCCGGCGTCCTCGTCCGGCACGTCGACGCCGGCCCCTACGAGGGCCTCGCCAAGGAGGACCTCCCCGCCCAGCTGTGCGCCTTCACGCACGGCGTGATGCAGGCCTGGGCCGGCCACCGTCCCGGCTACTACGACCTCGTCCACTCGCACTACTGGCTCTCCGGCCACGTCGGCTGGCTCGCCGCCCAGCGCTGGGGCGTCCCCCTGGTGCACGCCATGCACACCATGGCCAAGGTCAAGAACGCCAACCTGGCCGACGGCGACACCCCCGAGCCCGCCGCCCGGGTCATCGGCGAGACCCAGATCGTGGCCGCCGCCGACCGCCTCATCGCGAACACCTCCGAAGAGGCCGACGAGCTGGTACGGCACTACGCCGCCGCCCCCGCCAAGGTCGCCGTCGTCCACCCCGGCGTGAACCTCGACCGCTTCCGCCCGGCGGACGGACGAAAGGCGGCCCGCGCCCGCCTCGGCCTCCCGCAGGACGCCCTGATCCCGCTCTTCGCGGGCCGCATCCAGCCCCTCAAGGCCCCCGACGTCCTGCTCCGCGCCGTGGCCGTCCTCCTCGACGAGCGCCCCGAGCTCCGCTCCCGGATCGTCGTACCGATCGTCGGCGGCCCCAGCGGCAGCGGGCTCGCCAAGCCGGAGGGCCTCCAGAAGCTGGCCGCGCGGCTCGGCATAGCGGACGTCGTCCGGTTCCGGCCGCCGGTCGGCCAGGAACAGCTCGTGGACTGGTTCCGGGCGGCCTCCGTCCTGGTGATGCCCTCCTACAGCGAGTCCTTCGGCCTGGTGGCGATAGAGGCCCAGGCGGCCGGCACCCCCGTCCTCGCCGCCTCGGTCGGCGGCCTCCCGGTGGCCGTACGGGACGGCGAGACCGGCTTCCTGGTGCGCGGGCACGATCCGGCCGACTACGCGCGAGTGCTGCGCCGTTTCGCCGACGACACGTCTTTGGCGGACCGTTTCGGCAATGCCGCCGCCCGGCACGCCCAGTGCTTCGGCTGGGACACGGCCGCCGCCGCCACCGCCGACGTCTACCTGGCCGCGACCCAGTCGCACCGCCGTCGCGTACGCTCGGCCCATGGGTGACGCTTCACAGGAACGGCAGGCCGCGCAGGTCATCGAGGAGGTCCTCAAGGACGCCGAGCTGGAGTGGGAGAGCCCCGGGTCCGGCAGTTACGTCGTGCAGCTCCCCGGCACCCGCAAGCTGAAGACGACCGTCTCCCTCCTCGTCGGCCGCCACTCCCTGTCCCTGAACGCCTTCGTCATCCGGCACCCGGACGAGAACGAACCGGCCGTCCACCGCTGGCTCCTGGAGCGCAACCTCAAGCTGTACGGCGTGAGTTACGCCGTCGACCGCCTCGGCGACGTCTACGTCACCGCCCGCCTCCCGCTCTCCTCCGTCACCGCCCCCGACCTCGACCGCCTCCTCGGCCAGGTCCTGGAGGCCGCGGACGGCGCCTTCAACACCCTCCTGGAGCTGGGCTTCGCCTCCGCGATCCGCAAGGAGTACGCCTGGCGGGTGTCCCGGGGCGAGTCGACGCGGAATCTGGACGCGTTCACGCATCTGATCGAACGCCCTGCTGACTGACTTCAGGTCCAGACCTGATTGACCCCTGCACGACTCTTTCGAGGTGTCAGGGCGTCATGGCATGCTCACCGCAGACGCAGACATGAACGTCGTTCACAACCATGAAAGCCGCCATGGGAAGGACGTACGGAATGAGCACCACGCACCACGGCATGACCGGCCCCCTGACCGGCCCCATCACCAGACGGACCCTGCTCGCCGGCGCCACGGCCGTGGCCGCGACCGTCGTGACGGGCGGCACGGCCCACGCCTCCGACGGCCAAGTGCCCTCCCTCTGGCGGGAGTTCCAGCGGACCCCCTTCACCCACCCGCAGATCCCCTACGTCGGCCGGGCCGGAGCGGCCCGCATCCGCCGCCTCCCGGTCGTCGCCGACGTCCGCGCGTACGGCGCCGTCGCCGACGGCGTCACCGACTGCGCCCCCGCGATCAACCGTGCCATCGCCGCTGCCGCCAGGGCCGGCGGTGGCACGGTCACCATCCCGCCCGGCACCTTCCGCATCGACGGCATGGTCCTGATCGGCTACGACAACGTGGTGCTGCGCGGCGCCGGCAGCGGCCGTACGACGCTGTACGCGACGAAGAACCTCACCGAACTGATCGGCCCGTACGGCTCCCGTTACGGCGGCACGAAGTCGGCGTGGTCCTGGGCGGGCGGGCTCATCTGGCTGGCCCCGAAGCCCCGTTGGGACTCCCTGGTCGCTGCGGTCAAGGCGCAGGACTGGCCCTTCGAGGGCTGGACGGGCAACAAGCGGGACGAGTGGGAGGAACTGACGCCCGTCGAACCGGCCCGCCGGGGCGACCGGACGGTCACCGTCACCGACCCCTCCCGCCTGCGCCCCGGCCGCCTGGTCCTGCTCCGGGTCGCCGACGACACCGCCCACACCCTCCTCCAGCACATGTCCGGCGGCGGCCCGGGCCCGGCGGCGTACTACTGGGAGGACAAGACCAAGCTGCTGTCGTACGTCCCCTACGAGTGGCCCGTCCGGGTCACGGCGGTGCGCGGTCGCCGGGTGACGCTGGAACGCCCGCTTCCGGTCGACCTGCGCCCCGAGTGGAACCCCCTGTTCACCACCCATGTCCGCGAACTGACCGGCTCCGGCGTCGAGGGCCTGACCCTCGACGTCATGGAGACCCCGCAGTCCCCGCACCTGCTCGACAAGGGCTACAACGGGGTCGTCCTGCAGTGCGCGTACGACTGCTGGGTGGACGACGTCACCGTCCGCAACGTCGACAACGGCTTCGGCCTGGTCGCCGCCTCCGCCTGCACCCTGCGCCGCACCCGGGTCGGCGGCCGGGGCGAGCACCACCCCTACTTCTGCCGCGAGGGCTCGCACGACAACCTCGTCGAGGACTTCACCGTCGAGCAGCGCACGGTCCCCGCCCCCGCCGACACCCAGCTGCACGGCATCAACGTCGAGGGGCTGTCCTCGCACAACGTCTGGTCGCGCGGCGAGATGCAGATGGGCACCTTCGACTCGCACCGCGGCCTGCCGTTCGCCAACGTCCGCACCGACATCACCGTGAACAACAACGGCCGGCACGGCGGCGACGCCAACGCCGGGCCGTTGTTCGGCGCCCGCTTCACCCACTGGAACGTTCGAGTGACCAACGGCCGCGCGGGCCTGATGAGACTGGACGGGCTCGCCCCGTACTCCGCCACGGTCGGCCTCAACACGGTCACCGAGTTCGACCAGATCGACGTACCGGACTTCACCGGCGACCTGAACTCCCGCCTGGAGCTGTACGACACCTGGGACGCGGTACGGCCGCGGAACCTGTACGAGGCGCAGCGGAGGCTCTAGGCGTCGTCGAGGGGCCTCGAACTGACGTCCGTCCCGCTGCTGTTAGCCTGCCGTGGCCCGGGTCCTTACCCGGCATTTACCTTCTCTCTCGTCAGTGAAGAGGTTGTGCATGCGCGCAGGCAGATCTTCCGGCTCGGCGGTGGTGCTCGCGGGGGCGCTGGCCCTGGGGGTCTTCGCGGCACCGTCCGCGGCGGCGGCCGACACCGGGATCACGGTGACCAGGATGGTCGTGAACAAGGGCAGGCCCATCGTGGTGGGCACCAGCGCGACGGTGCAGCCCGGCTTCACCTTCCGCATGACCTGGCCGTCCGGCGTCAAGCTCTCCGACGCACAGGTGCTCCCGTTCCTGTACCACGACACCACGGCCGCCAAGGGCAATGCGGACGGCGGCATCTACATCAGCTCCGTCGGCTGCGGCGAGAACGGCTCCCAGCCCGCCGACTGCGGCGGCGAGTTCTACATCGAGCCGCGCTACACCCTGGACTCCGACAACGACGCGACGACCTGGAAGATCGCGGCGGCCGCGAAGATCTGGGGCTCGGACGACAAGCTCAAGAGCCAGGAGATCCTGACCGGCCTCGGCGCCGTGCAGGTCCTGCGTGCGGCCAGGGTCACCGCCGACGCCACCCCCGAGCCCGTCACCAAGGGCAGGACGCTCACCGTGAAGGGCGCGATCACGCGCGCGGACTGGGTGAAGCACAAGTACACCGGTTTCGGCGGCAAGTCGGCCAGGCTGCAGTTCCGCGCGAAGGGCAGCAGCACCTACACGACGCTGAAGACCGTGAAGGCCGACTCGGCCGGCGCTCTGAAGACCACGGTCAAGGCGTCCGCCGACGGCTACTACCGGTGGACCTTCGGTGCCACGGCCACCACGGGCGGCGCGACCTCCGCCGGGGACTACGTCGACGTCAGGTGACGTACCGCGCGCTGTCGCGGTAACGCCCCGGGGTCACCCCCACCAGCTTCCTGAAGTGCCGGGTGAGATGAGCCTGGTCGTAGAAGCCGGTGGCGGTGGCCGTCTCGCCGGGCGGTACGCCGTCGAGCAGCAGCCGGCGGGCCCGGCCGACCCGGCGGGACATCAGGTACTGGTGCGGGGCGATGCCGTACGCGCCGCTGAACGCCCGTACGAGGTGGGCCGGGTGGGCGTGCAGCAGGCGTGCCGCCTCCTCCAGGGCGAGCCCGTCGGCGACCCGCTCGTCCAGGAGTTCACGCAGGGAGCGCGCGAGGGCCGGGTCGGAAGGCCTCTCGGTCACGAGCCGGGGGCGGAGCAGGCCCCGCAGCCGCTCACCGATGAGGGTGAGCCGGCTCTCGGCCTCCAGTTCGTCGCCGGGGCGGGCGAGGGCGGAGTGCAGTTGGCCGACGCGGCACCGCAGCAGCGGGTCCCGCAGGTCGGGTCCGTCGACGGCCGCGCCGATCAGGTCCTCCCCGAGGAGGGTCCCGTCCAGGTACACCACGCGCTTGCGGAAGCCGTCCGCCGTGGCCGGGGAGCCGTTGTGCGGGACGTGCGGCGGCAGCAGGGACACGGTGTCGCCGGGGGTGCCGTGCTCGTGCCGGTCGAGGTCGTACCGTACGGCGCCGGCGTCCACGATGAGCAGCCTCCAGGCGTCATGGACGTGCATCGGGTAGGCGTACTCGGTGAAGCGCGCGTGGAAGACCTCGGTGACGCCCGGGACCCGGGGGCGCCAGGCGGTGACTTCCTGGGGAACTCCCTGGGCGACTCCCTGAGTGACGTGCTGCCGGGCGGCCATGCAAAGAACGTACAAGACCCGGACGAACGACGCCCGGCAGTCTCGGGGCATGAGCACTTTCGACACGAAGATCGCCGTGCTGCTGCGGGCGGACCTGGAGCCCTGGCAGCGGCTGAACGTCACCGCGTTCCTGGTCAGCGGCCTGGGCGCGACGGCCCCCGAGGTGGTCGGGGAGCCCTACGAGGACGCCGACGGGGTGGCGTACCTGCCGATGTTCCGGCAGCCGGTGCTGGTCTTCGAGGGCACGAAGGAGACGCTGAAGGCGGCGCACGAGCGGGCGCTGGGCCGGGCCCTGCCCCGGGCCGTCTTCACCGCGGACCTGTTCTCGACCGGCAACGACCGCGACAACCGGGCGGTGGTGCGTGCCGTGCCCACCGCGGAGCTGGACCTGGTGGGGCTCGCGGTGTACGGGCCGCGGAACGCGGTGGACAAGGTGCTGAAGGGCGCGCGGATGCATCCGTGAGAGCGGACTCGCTGAGCCGGTAGATGGAATCACATGGCGTGACCGGGTGAGCGGATCATCGTATCTGAGCATGATCTTCGTGAATGTCGCATCTCAGAGTCATGCGATACATCAGACTCTCCAGTTCGGCCGCGGTCGCGGCGGCGGTCGTCACGTGCGTCACGGGCGGACCGGCGGCCGCCGGTGGCGGCGACGATTCCTCGACCCCCGTCGCCTGCAACACGCTTGCGCTGACCACCGCCATCCTCGGCGCCTCCCCGGGCGAGACCCTGTCGCTCTCCTCCGGTTGCATCTACGAACTGACCACTCCCATCGGCAGCTCCGGTGACGGCCTGCCGGCCATTGACCAGAACCTCACGATCCGGGGCAACGGCGCGACGATCGTCCGCACCGGGAGCCCGACCGCCACCTTCCGGATCTTCGAGGTCGTCTCCGGCGGCAACCTCCGCCTGGAGGACCTCACCGTCCGTGGCGGCAGGGCCAACGGCAACGGCGGGGGCATCCTCGTCGACGGCGGCGGCAAGCTCAGGCTGACGGGAGCCGACGTGATCTACAGCACCGCCTCGGGCAACGGGGGCGGTGTGGCGGTGTCCCCCAACGCCACGGCGATCATCCGGCGCGGCTGGCTGGCGTTCGACAACGCGAACAACGGCGGCGGGCTGTACAACCAGGGGACGCTGATCGTGGAGGACTCCGAGTTCAGCCGCAATCACGCCCAGATCGCCGGCGGTGGACTCGCCCAGGCCGGCGGCAACGCCTTCGTCCATGCCAGCGTCATCAGCCGCAACACGTCGACCTTCGGCGGTGCCGGCGTCGCCGACACCGGCGGAATGACGGAGATCAGCGAAAGCAAGATCGTGAACAACACCACCGGCTTCACGGGCGGGGGCCTCTTGAACACGGCGCGGCTGACGCTGGACAAGACGGAACTCAGCGGCAACGTCGCCGCGGCCCCGGGGGGCGACGGCGGCGGCGTCTACAACTCCACGGGCAGCGGCGTGCTCGTCCTCAAAGGCAGCAAGGTCCTCAGCAACAGCGCGAACGGCCCGAGCGTCGGCAGCAACTCGGCCCAGGGCGGCGGCATCTTCAACAACAACGGCGGATCGGTCACCCTCGACCACAGCCACGTCCGCAACAACTCCGCCACGGTGGCCCCCGGAGGCGTCTTCACGACCAACCAGTTCACGGTCAAGGCCTCGACCATCACCCGCAACACCCCGACGAACTGCGCGGGAAGCCCCACGATCGTCACGGGCTGCACGGACTGACGCGCACCGACGCGCGGTGCGGCGGCCCGGCCCCTGCCCTTCGGTTCCCGACCGACCGGGACAGGGGCCGCCCACGCACCGCACCCCCGTAGCCGTCAGGCGCCCACCCCGGCCCTGGCATCCTCCCCTTCCACGGTCCCCGTGACGGAGCCGTGCCGCTCCTCCGGCAGCCGGCGCATCAGCAGCCCGTACCCGAGCGCCGCCGCCGTCCCCAGCACCGCGCACACCCCCCACAGCCAGCGCGCCCCGAACCGGTCGATGACCACCCCGGACAGCAGCGGCGCGACGAGCGCGGCGGCGGACCAGGACAGCGTGTACATCCCCTGGTACCGGCCCCGCCCGTGCACCGGCGAGAGCCGCACCACCAGCCCCGTCTGGGTCGGGGCGTTGACGATCTCGGCGAGCGTCCACACGCACACGGTGAGCGCGAACACCCCGACCGACCCGGCCAGCGCGGTGAGCCCGAAGCCGTACCCGGCGAGGAGGGACGAGACGACCAGCAGGGAGCGCGCATCCCGGTGCTGGATGACCCGGGTCACCGGAATCTGGAGCACCACGATGAGCACCCCGTTCACGGCGATGGCCATCCCGTAGTCGGCGGGCGAGAACCCGGCCTCGCCCATCGCCACCGGCAGCCCGACCGACCCCTGCTGGAAGATCAGGGCGACGAGGAACGACAGCCCGACGACGCCCATGTAGCGCCGGTCGCGCACCACGGTCCCGAGGCTGACCTCGCGGCCCCCGACGGCCTCCGCGGCGGCGCGCTCGGGCCGCGACTCGGGCAGCCGGAGAAAGACGAGGAGGGCACAGACGGCGGTCATCCCCGCCTCGATCAGGAACCCGGCGCGGTAGCTGACCTCGGCGATGAACCCGGCGCCCATGGAGGACACGGCGAAGCCCAGGTTGATCGCCCAGTAGTTGAGCGAGAAGGCCCGGACCCGGTCCTCGGGCCGCACGATGTCGGCCATCATGGCCTGCACGGCCGGCCGGGAGGCGTTGGAGGCGACGCCGACGAGGAAGGCGACCGCGGCGATGGCGACCGGATCCCGGACGAACCCGAGCAGCGCGACGGCCCCGGCGGTGGACCCCTGGGCGAGGAGCAGGGTGGGCCGCCGCCCCAGCCGGTCGGCCAGCACCCCGCCCGCCAGCGAGGACACGACCCCGCCCAGCCCGTGCAGGGAGACGACGAGCCCGGTGTACGACGCGCTGTACCCCCGCCCGACGGTCAGGTACAGGGCCATGAAGGTGGCGACGAAGGCGCCCAGCCGGTTGACGAGGGTGCTGGTCCACAGCCACCAGAACTCCCGGGGCAGACCGGATACGGTCTCCCGGACGGCGCGTCGCAGGGCGGCGGACGGCATGACTCCCCCAGGGGCAAATGTAAGCGCTGCACGTAACGAATGGAACTTACATACCGACCGCTCGCCTGAGCCACTCAATTAACAGATGCAGTCGGCTGTCCGCCCCCTGGGACGGCCCCCGGCCGCCCGCCCTGCGCCCCGAATACGTGGATTACGCTCTGACCCATGGCCGACGCACCGTACAAGCTGATCCTCCTCCGCCACGGCGAGAGCGAATGGAACGCGAAGAACCTGTTCACCGGCTGGGTGGACGTCAACCTGAACGAGAAGGGCGAGAAGGAGGCAGTCCGCGGCGGTGAGCTCCTGAAGGACGCCGACCTGCTGCCCGACGTGGTCCACACGTCCCTCCAGAAGCGCGCGATCCGCACCGCGCAGCTGGCCCTTGAGGCGGCCGACCGCCACTGGATCCCGGTCCACCGCAGCTGGCGCCTGAACGAGCGCCACTACGGCGCCCTCCAGGGCAAGGACAAGGCGGCGACGCTGGCCGAGTTCGGCGAGGAGCAGTTCATGCTCTGGCGCCGCTCGTACGACACCCCGCCCCCTCCGCTTCCGGACGACTCGGAGTTCTCCCAGTCCGCCGACCCCCGCTACGCCTCCATCCCCCCGGAGCTGCGTCCCCGCACGGAGTGCCTCAAGGACGTCGTCAACCGGATGCTCCCGTACTGGTACGACGGCATCGTCCCCGACCTCCTGGCCGGCCGCACGGTCCTGGTCGCGGCCCACGGCAACTCCCTCCGCGCCCTCGTCAAGCACCTCGACGGCATCTCGGACGCCGACATCGCCGGCCTGAACATCCCGACGGGCATCCCCCTCGCCTACGAACTGGACACCGACTTCAAGCCGGTGACCCCGGGCGGCCAGTACCTCGACCCGGACGCGGCCGCAGCGGCGATCGAGGCGGTCAAGAACCAGGGCAAGAAGAAGTAGGGTTTGTGATCATGCCTCCCACCTGCGCGTACGGCGCGGATGGGAGGCATGGTCGTGTCTCGGGACCTGCCTCCCCGGCGGCTTGGCATGTTGGTCGCGCTGGGTGTGATGACCGACGTGCAGGTGGACAATCGGCCAAGTTGGCGTGAACGCAGTACGCTCCCTCCATCCATCGTGGTGCCTGCGGCGGGGGCTCGACCGGCAGGCCTGATTTTCCTGGGGACTACATGCGCTCAATCGCCATAGGTGCCGCTCTGTCCGGCGCCCTGGCACTAGCCGTCGCAAGCGCTCCAACGGCTCAGGCCGACGAGTCGTGGGGCGGCGACACAACGATCACCGGCGTCACGGTCAGCGGCGGCAAGCCCATCGTGGTCGGCATCTCCAACAAGGTCACCTTCTCGGCTTCGGTGACCGCCACCGATCCGGACGGCATCGAAACGGCCCGCGTGTTCGTGTGGCACGGCGGCCCCAAGGAAGAAGACACGGACATGACGGTGCCGTTCGGCCGTCCCACGTGCACAGCCGTCGACGCCACGACGAAGACCTGCGTCGTCCCCTTCACCCTCGACCCCCGCGACTTGGAGAAGAACTCCTGGGCCGGGCAGTGGAGGGTCGGCGTCGACGCCTTCGACAAGGGCAACGGCGGCATCTCCCTGGATACCTACAAGTACACGAACATCCAGCGCTACTCGAAGCTCAGCGTCAACGCTTCACCGGAGCCGGTCGCCAAGGGCAAGACCATCACCGTCACCGGCAGACTGACCCGCGCCAACTGGGAGACCCACGACTACCGTGGCTACGCCAGTCAGCCGGTCAAGCTGCAGTTCCGCAAAGCGGGAACAGGCACCTACACGACGGTCAAGACCGTGTACACCAACAGCACCGGCAACCTGAAGGCCACCACGACAGCTGCCGGCGACGGCTACTGGCGCTACTACTTCTCCGGCACCAGCACGACCCCGGCGGTCAAGACCGCCGGGGACTACGTAGACGTGCGGTAGACAGAGGCATCACGCACTGATCAAGCCCCCTCCACCAACGGGTTCTCCGCCGGTGGAGGGGGCTTGATGCTGTGCTGGGGCCGTCTCGGGGCCGTCCAACGCTGACAACAACGAGCCTGGACGGCGGTATACGGCGGCGCCCGGAAATGGCACCCGCGCACAGGTTGGACCGCAGCCAAGCAGGCGCGGGATCGAACTCCTGAAGCGGTGATCACGTGTCGGGTGTACCGGGCACGGGACGCGGAACGTCAAGGCGTAGCACGAGTGCACGTAGGGCCCGGAGTTCGGCGTCCAGGGCCTGCGCACCTTCACGGGTGAGGGTTACCCATGTTCGGGGGCGTCGACCGGCGTAGCCCTTCTCCACGGTGATCATTCCGGACTCCTCCAGCACCTTCAGGTGCCGGGAGAGATTTCCATCGGTGACGGCCAGTTGCTTCTTCAGGAAGCTGAACTCGACCCGGCGATCGGCATGGAGGCGTGGAACACCCAGGTATCGAAGGACGAGGGCGTTGATGCGGTAGCTGTCAGCAAAGACCCCGTCTTCAACGGCGAGTGCATCATCCAGGCCAAGCGCTACAGCAAGCTCGTGGGTGTCGAGTCCGTCCAAGCCCTCGCCGGAGTGGTCGAGCACAAGCGCGCCGCCAAGGGAATCCTGATCACTACGTCCTGGTTCGGCCGTGCCAGCCATGACTTTGCCCGACAGCATGGCCGACTTCAGCTCATCGAAGGGCCGGAGCTGAAGTACCTGATCAAGGAACACCTCGGCAAGGACGTGATTCCCGGCCCGGTCCCTCCGAAGCAGCGCCCCTCTCGCTGAGACTGGAGCCCTCCTGGGCCGAGATACTGGGCCGTCCGAGGCCGCTAGACAGTGGCCAAGGGCGACCAACGGCAACCACCAAGCGCACGAGCCAACGGCCCCTGCCTGTGATTTCTCCGCCGGTAGGGGCCTTGTCCGTGTGCTGAGGCCGTTCTCTGGGCCGTCAGCCGGTCGATCGGGCCGTGCTCAATGCCTGAGGAACTCCGGCTTCGGTTGTTCTCTCGTCTCCGCCTGGGCTGCCGCATCGCGCAGGGCCAGGACAGCTGCCGCCGCGTCTTCCTGAGGCACACCGTCGAACGACGTCCAGCACACGGACACCTGGGTCGGCGAGCACCACGCGGCCGACCCAGGTGTCCGCGGTTTCCCGAACTCAGGCACCTGGGGCGGGTCCTGGTTACCTCACGTCCACGAAATCGCCTGTTGCCGTGGCGGCGGGCGTGGTGGTCGTGCCCCCGAAGTAGTAGCGCCAGTAGCCGTCGGCGGAGGCGGTGACCGTTGTCCTCGCGTTGCCGCTGCCGTCCGTCCTGACGGTCTTGACGGTGCTGTACGTGCTGCTCCCGGCCTTGCGGAACTGCAGTTTGACCGACTGTCCGGAGTACCCGTGATACAGGTGGTCCTCCCAGTTCGCCCTGGTCAGCTTGCCTGTGACGGTGATCGTCCGCCCCTTGGCGACCGGCTCCGGCGAGGCGTTGACCGTGAGCTTGGAGTAGCGCTGCACGTGGGTGGTGCCAAGATTCGTCAGCTTCGCCGAGTCGCCGTCCTTGGCCTTCGCATAGGCGCCGACGTGCCAGGTGCCCGCGAAGGCGTTGTAGTGCAGGTCGTACTCGGGAACGACGGTGTACGTCGACGTGCAGGTGACCGCGGTCCCCGTCGTGCACGTGGTGCCGCTGTCCGAATCCTGGGTCCAGAAGGCGTCGGGGTCACTCCAGGTGCCGTGGTACAGGTACGTCTGCCCGGAGGAGATCCCGGCCGGGTCGGACGCCTTGAACGTGACCTTGAAGACCACCTTGTTCGTCGTGCCGACGGCGATGCCCTTGCCGCCGTTGACCACTACGTTCGAAACCTGGGTGTCGCCCACCACCGTGTCCGCGTGAGCGACCGGAGCGGTGAAGGCTATGAGTGCCAGCGCGCCGCACGAAGCGGCACCGGTGGCGAGTCTACGCATGGGTTTCCTCAGGAAAAGAGGCCTGTCGCCCGGGTAGGCGTACGGCAGGTGAACGAACCTTAAAGGATGGCCTCACCCCTGGCGCGTGAAGGCCGTTCGGTCGCGCCCCGACCGTCAGGATCTGCGGATGTCGTCTGGCGGCGGTAGGCGCCGGGGGCCAGGCCGTGTTCCCGCTTGAAGGCCGTGCTGAATGCGAACTCGGATGTATATCCGATCCGGCCGGCCACGGTCTTCAGCGGAGCATCGGAGTTGCGGAGGAGCCGGGCTGCGGTGGTCATGCGCCACCAGGTCAGGTACGACAGTGGTGGCTGACCCACCAGGGCGGTGAACCGCCGTGCGAATGCCGCTCGGGACAGCCCGGCCAGTGCTCCCAGCTCTTCCACCGTCCACGGCCGATGCGGGGCGCCGTGGATGCCTTGGAGTGCGGCGTGGACGGCCGGGTCGTGCAGGGCTGCGGTCCAGCCGGTGGTCGCATCGTGCCGGGGCCGCTCATCGAGCCAGGCCCGCATGACGTACAGCAACAGGGCGTCGAGCAGTGCGGGCAGCAGGGCGTCACTGCCGAGACGGGGCTCTGCCAGTTCGGTCGCGAGGAGTTCGGTGGCTCCGCGCAGTGACGAGTGGTGCCCCAGGCGGGCCGGAAGGTGAACGAGCTCCGGGAACTCCCCCAGCAGTGGGTGGGGCCGGGCCCGGTCCATGAGGTAGGCGCCGCAGAGCATCACGGTCCGGGACTCCGCCCCGGTGCCGTCGGGGCGATCCTCCCGGAGGGGATCGGCGAGCGGCGAGGAGGGGAGGCCGGCCACCCGCACGGCGGGATCACCGGCCACGGAGTGGGCACTGCCGTGGGGGAGAAAGGCAACGTCTCCGGCCTGGAGTTCGATCGGTTCGCCGGCCGGAGGGATCAGCCGGCTCCTGCCCTCCAGGACGAGGTGGAAGCCGGCACCGGCGAAGGGCCGGTGGCGTACCGCCCACGGCGCGTGCCGCTCGCTGCGCGCATAGTGCGGCCGCCCCATGCGCATGGCGGCGATCACGTCACTGAGCAGGTCCATTCGGTCAGCGTATTCGGATCCTCGGTGCCCGAGAGGATTGCGTATGCAGAGGAGACGCCGACGAATCAGCCGTCTCGTCCATGAGCCATACGCTGCCTTCGAAGGCCGTCGAAAGGACATCGGACATGTCGAAAGGACGTCGGACATGCGGATCGCGGTGTACGGCGCCGGTGGTTACACCGGCAAGCTCGTCGTCGCCGAGCTGGCCCGGCGGGACATCGAGACGGTGCTGGTCGGGCGGAACGTCGAACGCCTCGGTGAGGCAGCTGCCCGAGCCGGGCTCACCGGAGTCGACCGCGCCGCAATCCGGTGCGCCGCGTCCGGGGACCACGCCGCACTCGTCCATGCCTTCCAGGACTGCGCCGCGGTCATCAACTGCGCGGGCCCGTTCGTTCTGTCCGGCGAAGCGGTCGTGCGGGCCGCCATCGCCGCCGGGTGTCATTACGTCGACATCGCCGGTGAACAGCGCCACCTCGATCGGATCTTCAGCGCCTTCGCCGCGCCGGCCGAGGCGGCCGGGGTGACAGTGGTCCCGGGCGCCAACGACGACGGCCTGCCCAGCGACCTGCTCGCTCACCTCGTCGCCGAACGTGTCCGTCCGGTACGGGAACTCGTCATCGGCCTGGAGCTGGTCCGCAGTGGCGCGATGCCGTCCCGCGGCACTCTCCGGTCGGCGCTGGAGAACATCGATGCGTTCACCGGCGGCGGCCTCGGCTACGAAGACGGCCGCTGGCATCCCGATATCGCCGCACGGCGTACGGCACTCACTTTTCCCGACGACTCCGACGCGGTGCCGGTGGTGAAGTTCCCTCTGCCGGCGGTGGTCACGGTTCCCCACCACGTCGCGGCACGCAGGGTCGAGGGTGTGGTCCGTGCGGAACTGGCGGCCGCATTCTCCGACATCACCCCCGCGCTCATCGACAGCGTTCCCGAAGGACCGCCCGTGGACAGCCGCCGCACCGCGCGCTGGATCATCGTGGTCGAGGCGACCGGCGAGGATGGCCGGTACGCTCGCGGCACCGTCCAGGGCACCGACATGCAGGGGAGCACAGCAGTCATCGCGGTCGAAAGCGCGCGCCGGCTCGTTGCCGACGGCGCCAGGCCTGGTGTCCTCGCCCCGGCCCAGGCCTACCCACCCGCCGACTTCCTGGAGTTCCTCGTCCAGCACGGCGTGCACTGGAGTGTCGATGCCACGGGCGGCGCAAGCGGATGCGGCGCAGATCAGGCGCAGGACGGGAGCGCCGTCGGGAACACGCCAGCCGATGACCCTCCGTGAAGGAACGGTGACCGCTTCGTAGCATGAGCGAATGATCAGGTCAGTCGAACGGCACCCCCGGCAGCGGCGCGAGCGGCAGAAGGCGGTGGGCCGTCGCCGTCTGTTCGCCCTCGGTCTGGTCGGGACCGGCGTGGTGGTTGCCGCGGCGTTCGTGTTCCGCGCCGGCTCCGAGGACGCGGCCTCCGTCGGCTCCACCCGAACCGCCCCGCTACGGACGACCGGGACCACGATGCCGGGGCGACCCGCGCCGCCGCACCCCGCCGGCAACGTGCGGATCGCCGCCGTGGGAGACATCGTCATGGGCTCGCTGCCGGACGACCTGCCGCCGGACGACGGCGCCTCGTTCTTCGACCCTGTCGACGACCTGCTCGCAGGCGATGTGGTGCTGGGGAACCTGGAGGGCACGCTCACCACCGGCGGTTCCAGCAAGTGCGACTACATCGACGGCCCGAGCTGCTTCGCGTTCCGCGCCCCGCCGTCCTACGGCCGCTTGTTCAGGAAGGCCGGGTTCACGGTCCTGAACACGGCGAACAACCACATCGACGACTTCGGGGCGGAGGGTCGCCGCGACACGTTCGCCGCGCTGCGCTCCGCGAACCTGCTGTTCACCGGCCGCCTGGGCCAGATCACCGTCCAGCGGGTACGCGGCACCAGGGTCGCACTGGTCGGGTTCGCTCCCGACCGAGGGGCGAACGACCTCACGGACATCCCCGCGGCAAAGCGACTCACCGCACGCGCCGCGGCGATGGCGGACATCGTGATCGTCACGATGCATGCCGGCGCGGAGGGCTCGGACCGCACCCACGTCGAACCCGGCACCGAGTACTTCCTCGGTGAGGACCGCGGCGACAGCTACCGCTTCAGCCGTGCGGTGATCGACGCCGGCGCCGACCTCGTCGTGGGCAGCGGCCCGCATGTGATGCGCGGAATGGAGTTCTACAAGGGCCGCCTGATCGCCTACAGCCTGGGGAACTTCTCCGGCTACAAGGTGCTCGGCCTCGGCGGCACACTCTCGACCAGCGGCGTGCTGCACGTCACCCTCGGCGCCGACGGCACCTACGTGTCCGGGCGCCTGCACCCGACCCGGATCGTGCCGCCCGGCACACCGGAGCCGGGCGGCGACGCGATCGACCTCGTCTCCAGCATGTCGGAGGAGGACTTCGGCCCGCACGCCGCCCAGATCTCGGCGGACGGGACGATCCAGCGCCCGTAGCCGGCGCCGCCGCCGGCTCGTCACCGCCCACCCGAGCGAAGACACGATCCGCATCTCCTGAGGCGGTGCTCTGCGAAGTTGCGGCGACCCGGAGGCCACGTCTCTCGACACCGATCGCGTGGTGACGGGCCGGCCGGCACAGAGCGAGCGACTCCACCCCGAGATTGTCCTGGGATTCCACGGGCTGTGTCTGGTGAAAGCCGTCAACGACGACGACTGGTACAGGGGCAGCCTGAACGACGACGGGCATCTGGGCGTGCGGAGGTCAAGGCGCGGGGGAGTCTGCCGAACGCCGGTGCCCTCGGTGCGGTGTGCGCCGAGGGCATGACGACTGGCTGTCATCCGACCTGCGACCACGGTCCCTTGCTGTCGGACTTCGGGATCCAGAGCAGTGGTTGACTCGTGCGGCAGTAGTCATTCACGCCGTCCTCCCAGGGGAAGCGCCCGGACTTGTCGGGCCAGAACAACTGCGTGACGGGCAACGGAGGGGCTTGGTAGAAGTCGATGCCGGCACCGAAGAAGTCCCGGTACCAGCTGGGATGAACAGGCCGGACAGCGACGTCGTAGCCGTTGAGGACGTCATCCCTGCGCTGGTCCGGCTCCAGCGGAAGGCCACCGCGGATCCCGGCTCCGGCCGTGTTCACGACGGGCATTGCGACGTCGATCCGCAGACCGAAGACACAGACCTCGGGACTGCGCAGCGTGTGCCACAGCCCGATGGAGTACGCCCAATCGGCGGGTGCGTCGTCGCCGGCGCCGACACCCATGACGTGCCAGCCGAAGTCGGTGACGCTCTGGGCTATCCGGCTGTCTCGTTCTTCCCAGGCCGGGCCGTCTGCCGGTGGTTCGCAGAGGAGGCAGGAGCAGGGGGAGTCTTTCATCAGGGGAGAGTAGATCAGCGTGGGGTCCGGGGCACCGGGGGCTGACCAGTTCCTGGCAGGGCCGGGGGCTTTTGGGTCGGCCCGGCCCGTGTTCAGTGCTTCAGGAAGTCCGGCTCCGGTTGTTCTCTCGTCTCCGCCTGGGCTCCCACATCACGGAGGGCCAGGACGGCTGCCACTGCGTCCTCCTGGGGCACACCGCAGAGAATCAGGGCGGGAACCTGCGTTGCCAGAACCTTGCTGCGCCAGAGACCCAGCCCGGTCAGCCGACGCACGACCTGAGCGAGGTCCAGCACGCGGACACCAGGGTCGGTGAGCACCACGTCATGGGGCACGTCGTCGCACACCAGCAAGAAGTGCTCGTCTGCCATCGCACCCCGCCCTTCTCCGGTTCAGAGCGTACGAGCCGGCGGTCCCGGCCACCGGCCGCCCTCGACCGCGGAAGTCAGGGTCCGTGCGGCAACGACAGTTTCGGTGTACGGAGTTCAGCGCAGAGGCCGTCGCTCGTCCATCCGGCGCGTCGGTACGCCCAGGAACGCGTCAGGCATCCCGAGGCCGTAAAGGATGTTGAACGTCTCCAGCTGATAGGACCAGGCCCCGCCACAACTGCCGACGAACCGGTAGTTGATCTGCCATTGCAACCATTGTCCGGGAGCCAGGCGAACGGCAGGCGGGCGCCGATTGCGTCGTGGCATGGCGAACATGCTCACCTCTGGTGGGTCCACGCGCAGCAGTCCGTCGACCTCGCGAAGGATCACCCCGGGCATCGAGAGATCCCGTACCTGCATACGGGGCTCGAAGGAATCGGACTCCCGCATGGTGACCTCGTGGAGGGCGGAACTCACCCCCGGAGGCAGCGAGAAGACCGTAGCGGCGGCGTTTCTGCGAGCAGCTTCAGGGCCGCCGCGCGACTTCTTCGTCCACGACGTGCGTATCCGCTGAACGACAGCATCCATGAGGCGAATCATCGCCCGGGACGCCGCACGACGGCTACAGGGGTGACGTGCGGAGGGCGACGAGACCCCGCCCGTTCGTTGACAATTGCTTGCGTCGGCAAGTAATCTCGAGTCAAGTGGCCACCTCTTCCCACTGACTACAGCCGGAGAACCCCTTGAATCCCACTGGCAACACCATCTTCGTCGCCGGATCGACCTCGGGTATCGGTCTCGGCCTCGCGCTGCGGCTGCACGCGGCGGGCAACCGGGTCATCGTCTCCGGGCGTCGCGAGGACCGGCTGGCGCGGATCGTCTCGGAGCACCCCGGCATCGAGTCCGTCGTGCTCGACGTGACCGACCCGGCCTCCGTCCAGGACGCCACCGCGCAGCTGCTGCAGCGTTTTCCCGAGCTGAACGTCCTGGTGGCGATGGCCGGCATCATGTTGCCGGAGGATCTGCACGGCAACGGTTTCCTCGCCACGGCGGAGGCGACGGTGGCGACCAACCTCCTGGGGCCCATCCGCCTCGTGGCCGCTCTGACCGAGCACCTCGCCACCCGGCCGCAGGCGACGATCATGACGGTGTCCTCCGGGCTGGCGTTCGTCCCTCTGCCGATCGCCCCGACCTACAACGCCACCAAGGCCGCCGTCCACTCCTTCACCGAGAGCCTCCGCGTCCAGCTGGCGGACACTCGTATCGACGTCCTCGAACTGGTTCCCCCGTCGGTGCGCACCGCCATGATGGGGCAGGAGGACTCGGAGACGGCCATGCCCCTCGACGACTTCCTCGACGAGGTCATGGACATCCTCGGCTCCGGTGAGCAGCCGGACGAGATTCTCGTCAAGGCGGTCGAGGCGGAGCGGTTCGCCGAGGCCCGCGGCGAGTACGCCGACAGGCTGCGCATGCTGTCCGGCCGGTGACGCCAGTGGCGACCGGCTCCGGCGGGTGATGTGCGGCCGGCCGTGCCGGGCATCACCCGCCGTGGAGCGGCCGTAGAGCGACTCAGTGCTTGTTGACCGCGGAGGCCCAGTCGAGGTTCACGCCCATCTGCTGGTACATGGCCGAGTACCCGAGGAAGCAGTTGAACTTCTCGACCTTGCCGTCGTGCAGGTACCAGAAGTCGGCGGTCGGTACGTCGACCTTCGCACCGTTCGGCTTCACGGTGCCCGCCGGCGACTGGAGCGGTCCCTCGAACGTGCCCTGGATCGCCAGCTCGATGCTGACCACGTCCCCGTTCACGGTGATGCTCTTGAGGTCACGGTGTACGTCGGGGAAGAGGCCGGCCATGTAGAGCGGAACGTTGCTGAGCTCCTTACCCCGGTAGGACTGGCCGGCGACCATGTCGTTGAAGGCGCCGTCCTCGGTGAAGTCGGCGACGAACGCCTTGGCGTCCAGGCTGTTGCCCTCCGCCACGTGGTACGCGTCCAGGACGACCGCGAGGTTGGCCCTCTCGCGCTTGGTCAGGTGGCGGTTGGTGAGCGGCAGCTTCGCCAGGTCGCGCGAGGTCAGGTCCGTGTGGGCCGCCGCACCGGTGTGGGCGGGGGTCGCGGCCTGCGTCGGCGCGGCGGCGATGGAAAGACCGCCCAGGACCGCTATCGCGGTCGCTGCGGTGATCGACTTCCGGCTGAGCAGCTTCATGACGTGTTCCTCCACTTTCGTTCGGGTCGTTCTTGGCCGTGCGTGTCGTACGTGGTCCTGCGCGCTCTTGGTAAATCAAGCGCTCGCTTGACTTTATGAACGGCGGCGGCGGGATGTCAAGCGACTGTTTGAATTGTGTGTCGCGCGGCGGAGGGGCCGGTTGACAGTGAAGTCAAGCAGCTGCTTGACTTCATGCTGTGGTAGGGGCGAAGAAGACGGATCTACGCCGAGAGGCCGGTCAGCGAACCCGCGAGGGCCTGCAGACGGCCGCCCTGGAGCTGCTCGCGCAGCGGGGCCAGGAGGGCGTGACGCTCCGCGAGATCACGGATCGCGCCGGAGCCAACGTCGCCGCGGTGAGTTACCACTTCGGATCGCTGAAGGCGCTGTGCGACGCGGCGATCGAGCACGCGCTGGAGCAGTACCTGGATGCTCAGCTCCTGGCGCTCCATTCGCTCGACTCCACGTCGACGCTCCAGGACGTGGCGGCGGCGTTCGCCCGGCCGATGATGCGCGCGCTGGCGGCCGGCGGACAGGACCTGGACATGATGCGGACGGTGGCGCGCGTCGGCATCGATCCGCCCCAGGGGTGGGAGCGGCTGGACGGCAAGTTCGAGCAGAGTCGCCAGGCGGCCCTCCGGGTGCTGACGGCGAACCTCCCCGGAGTCGACGAGCAGGAACTGAACTTCCGTACGCGATGCGCGGCCGGCCTGCTGAACTGGCTCGCGCTGGCTCCCATCGGCGCCGAGCTGGCCGCGATGTCCGCCGAGCAGATCGAGCGGCATCTGGTCCCCGTGGTGACCGGGGCGTTCCGCGGGGACGCCGCCGTCGGGAGCTGACCGGAGCGTTGTGCCGTGCTGGAGCCGTCAGCGGATCGGAGGCAGCTTCCGGCGCTTGCGGCGCTTCCAGGCGGTGCGTCGGTTCCCGAGTGCGCCGTCACGGTTCAACACGAGGTATCCGACCACGCTGAGCGCCGCGGAGCAGAGGGCGAGGACGAGGCCCAGCGGTTGGCGGTCTTCGGTCAGGGAGGCCGCCGCGTGGAGCAACTGCGCCACTCCGAGGGCCAGTGCGGCCCATCCCGCCAGGGTGCGGGCGTGCCGGCGGCGTTGTCGCCGCACCAGCCACCCGCCACCGGCCAGCCAGATGGCACCGCTGACGCCGAACGTCACTGCGATGAACATTTCCCCGCCTCCGGACGGAAGAGTACCGGCCAGGTCCGTTGTTCCTGATAAGCATGCGTAGGCAAGCAAAGAAACAGGGACGGGAGCACGACATGGCGGCAGACGCGATGGACGCGGGGGTGATCTCCATCGCGGGGCGCACCGTGCCGCGCATGGGCTTCGGCGCCATGCAACTGTCCGGGTCGGTCCGGCCCGCGGCTGCCGAGGCCGTGCTGAGCAGGGCCGTCGAGCTCGGAGTCCGGGTGATCGACACCGCGTGGTACTACGGCAGCGATTCCGTCCACCGGTTCATCGCCGAAGCGCTGCGGCCCTATCCGGCCGACCTCGTGCTGGCGACCAAGGCGGGCGCCCGGGCCGACCGCAGCGGCAACCCGCCGTACCCCGACTACCGCCCCGACCAGCTGCGGGCCGGCAACGACCGCGACCGGGCCGTCCTCGGTCTGGACACCGTCCCGCTCACCCACCTGAGATGGCTCGGCCCGGGCGACGCGTACGACGGCGTGACGTTCGACAGCGCCTTCGACACGATGCTGGCGATGCGGGCGGAGGGCCGGATCGAGCACGTCGGCCTTTCGAACGTCACACTCGGCCAACTGCGCCGGGCGCACGCGCGTGGCCCGGTCGCCAGCGTGTCGAACGCGTTCGGCTACGGCCGCCAAGGGGACACCCCGACACTGGAGTTCTGTACGGAGCACGGCATCCCCTATCTGCCGTTCTGGCCGCTCGGCCGTGCCGGCGGCGCCCCGCCCGCCGAACGCGGGCAGACCGCGGCGCAGGCGCGGCTCGCCTGGCTGCTCGCCCGTTCACCCGTCACGGTGGTGATCGCGGGCACCAGCAGGATCCGGCACCTGGAGGAGAACATCGCGGCCGGTGCCCGGAGGAACCCGGTGTAGGGGGCGTCCGTACCGGGACCGGGCACCCGCCCCGGTGATCGGCGAAGGAGCGCGGGACCTTCGGAGGACCCCGCCCGGGATTTGCCGAACCGGCAAACGCGCTCGGCCTTCCGGCGCCCGGCTTCGCATGATCGGTGGAGCGCCGGCAGACCGGCGGCCCCGAAGGGCGACGCGAGCAAGGAGGAGGGCGTATGACAGCGCGGCATCGGCTGGTTTCCACGGCCGGAGGGCGGATCCATCTCGTCGAGCAGGGGACCGGGCCCCTCGTGCTGCTCGTGCACGGGTTCCCCGAGTGCTGGTACTCGTGGCGGCACCAGCTGCCGGTGCTCGCCGCGGCGGGGTACCGGGCCGTCGCCGTCGACGTGCGGGGATACGGCCGGTCCTCGAAGCCGGCCGCGGCCGACGCCTACCGGATGACCGAGCTGGTGGCGGACAACGTCGCCGTCGTGCGGGCCCTCGGCGAGGAGTCGGCGGTGGTCGTCGGACACGACTGGGGCGCGTCCGTCGCCGCGAACTCCGCGCTGCTGCGGCCGGACGTGTTCCGGGCCGTCGGGTTGCTGAGCGTTCCCTACACGCCACGCGGCGGGCCCCGCCCCAGCGACGTCTTCGCGCGGATGAGCGGGGGCGGGAGTGAGGGCGAGGGCGGGAACGAGGAGTTCTACGTCTCCTACTTCCAGGAGCCCGGGCGTGCCGAGGCCGAGATCGAGCCCGATGTGCGGGGCTGGCTCGCGGGCTTCTACGGCGCCCTGTCCGGCGACACCATGCCAGGACCCGGCGCTCCCGATCCGCACTTCGTCGGCGCGGGCGGCACCCTCAGGGACCGGTTCCCGGCCGGCCGGCTGCCCGAGTGGCTCGGCGAACAGGACCTCGACGTGTACGCGGGGGAGTTCGAGCGCACCGGACTGACCGGGGCGCTCAACCGGTACCGGAACATGGACCGCGACTGGGAGGACCTCGCCGCCTACGACAGTGCCCCGATCACCCAGCCGTCGCTGTTCGCCGGCGGCGCCCTCGACGCCTCCACCACCTGGCTGGCCGACGCCATCGAGGCGTACCCGGTCACCCTGCCGGGCCTGGTCTCCTCCCACCTCCTCGACGGCTGCGGGCACTGGATCCAGCAGGAACGCGCCGACGACGTCAACCGGCTGCTCGTCGACTGGCTCGCCGGGCTCCCCGCCACCTGAGCGTCACCGGGAGTCCGGCAGCCGGTAACGGCGCTACCAGATCGACAGCGGTACCTGGTGGACCTCGTCCGCCGGGTGGCCCGTGCGCTCGTGGACGCGCTTGACCGCATCCGCCGAGGGGGCCTCGGAGAGGCAGTAGACGTTGCCGGAGTCGGGGTCCGCCCAGGCCCGTTCGAAGTGCACGCCCTCGTCCTTCTCGACGGCGAGGTCGGCCTCGTGGGCCTCCTTGAGCTGGTCGGCGGTGATGCCCTTCATCCCGTGGTGTACGTCCATGAACTGCGGCATGGCTGCCACCTCCTGTCCTTCCCCGCGCACCGTTCCTTCCGCACCGTTCCCTCTCCATGCTGCGCCCGCGGGTGCCGTCCCGCGCGCCGCCCCTCACCAGTACGAAGGGCCCCCGACCGGAGTCGGGGGCCCTTCCACGAACCTGAAGCGTCCAGTCAGCCGCACTGGCACGGGCTGCCCGACTGGCAGCCGCAGCCGCAGCCCGAGCCGCAGCCGCAGGCGCCGATCACCAGAAGGTTCTTGATCTCGGCGGGCTGGTCGGTCTCGCGCTCCTGCGTGGGGTCGGGCGTGGTGCTGGGGGATTCGGCCATGGATCCCTCCTAGAGGTCCCTAGATGCCCTAGAGGTAGGGCCTTGCCCATTCCATGCCCATTTCGCTGGGCGCATCAACAGCGCACGGCGGCGCACAGGGGTGCCCCGCGCCCGTCCCGCACCCCGCGCGCCCCGGCCGGCCGGGAGCTTTACGCCCCCTCGGCGCCCGTCACCGGCTGGATGTCGGGCTGCAGCTCGTCCGCGTGCTCGCCGGTGACCAGGAAGACGACGCGCTTGGCGACGGCGACCGCGTGGTCGGCGTACCGCTCGTAGTAGCGGCCGAGCAGGGTGACGTCGACCGCGGTCTCGATGCCGTGCTTCCAGCGGTCGTCCAGCAGGTGCTGGAAGATCGTGCGGTGCAGCAGGTCCATCTCGTCGTCGTCCTGCTCCAGCTGCAGGGCCAGGTCGACGTCCTTGGTGATGATCACCTCGGCGGCCTTGGCCATCAGACGCTGCGCGAGCTGCCCCATCTCCAGGACGGTCGCGTGCAGGTCGTGGGGGATGGCCTGGCCCGGGTAGCGGAGCCGGGCCAGCTTCGCCACGTGCTGGGCGAGGTCGCCGGAGCGCTCCAGGTCCGCGGACATGCGGAGCGAGGTGACGACTATCCGCAGGTCGGTCGCCACCGGCTGCTGGCGGGCGAGCAGGGCTATCGCACGCGCCTCCAGGTCGTGGTGGAGCTCGTCCACCTTCTGGTCCGCCTCGATGACGCTCTCGGCAAGCTTGAGGTCGGCGTCGAGGATCGCCGTCGTGGCGCGCCCGATCGCCGATCCCACCAGCCGGGCCATGTCGACCAGGCTGTCGCCGATCGAGTCGAGTTCCTCGTGGTACGCGTCCCGCATCAGGGTTCCCTCTCCTACGTGTGTTCCATGGGGCTCCGGGGGCCGGGGCCCGTGGCCGAAACCAGCTGCGAACCCCACGCTTCCACGTTCCGGTCTCAACGCGACCGTTTCTGCCACCCCAAATGAACCAATACTGGCTCCAAGGTGAACTCTGGGCGACGAGTGTTCGAGCTCGCACGTCCATGGCTGTGGGGATGTCGTACCCCCTGCTTAACCTGTTTGCATGGACGTGAACGCGGCGGTCGCCGCAGCGGCAGCGATCGCCGGGGTGCTTACCGGTGTCATCGCCATGCTGGCGTTCCGCTGGAGCGAACGCGACCAGAAGCGACCGACCAGGACTTCTCTGCACACCGACCCCGTACTGCCCCCGGGCGTGGACACCGTACTGAGCGTGCTGCGCTCCTCCGCGGTCGTCCTCGACGAGGCCGACGCGGTCGTCAAGGCGAGCTCGGCGGCGTACGCCCTCGGACTCGTGCGCGGCGGCAAGCTCGCCATCGAGCCGATGCTCGGGATGGCCCGGGACACCCGGCGGGACGGCGAGATACGCCAGGTCGAGCTGGATCTTCCGCGGCGGGGCACCGGACGGGGCGAGGCACTGGCCGTCTCCGCCCGGGTGGCGCCGCTCGGCTCCCGGCTCGTGCTGCTCCTTGTGGAGGACCTCACCGAGGCCCGCCGCATCGAGGCGGTACGCCGCGACTTCGTGGCGAACGTGAGCCATGAGCTGAAGACCCCGGTCGGCGCACTCTCCCTGCTCTCCGAGGCCGTCATGGACGCCTCGGACGATCCGGAGGCCGTGCAGCGCTTCGCCGGTCGCATGCAGATCGAGGCCACGCGCCTGACCAACCTGGTCCAGGAGCTGATCGACCTGTCGAGGGTGCAGAACGACGACCCGCTGGAGGACGCCGAGCCGGTCCGGGTCGACGAGCTGGTCGCCGAGGCGATCGACCGGTGCCGGCACCAGGCCGGCACCAAGCAGATCACCATGGCCGCCGGCGGCACCGCCGACCTGCATGTCTGGGGCAACCGCGGCCAGCTGGCCGCCGCCCTCGGCAACCTGGTCGAGAACGCCGTGAACTACTCGCCGGCCCGCACCCGGGTCGGGATAGCCGCCCGCCGGGTCGGCGCGCCCGGCGGCGACATGATCGAGCTCGCCGTGACCGACCAGGGCATCGGCATCACCGACAAGGACAAGGAGCGCATCTTCGAGCGCTTCTACCGCGTAGACCCGGCCCGCTCCCGGGCCACCGGTGGCACCGGCCTCGGCCTCGCCATCGTCAAGCACGTGGTCGCCTCGCACGGCGGGGAGGTCACGGTGTGGAGCGCCGAGAACCAGGGCTCCACGTTCACCCTCAGGCTGCCGGAGGCGGGCGCGGCCCGCGACCGCGCGTCGCAGCACCCCGACCCCGACCTCGACGACGAGGCCGGTACCACCGAGTCATCCCCGTACGAACCGCTTCCCGCCCCGGAGGTCCTTCCGTGACCCGAGTGCTTGTCGTCGAGGACGAGGAGTCCTTCTCCGACGCCCTGTCGTACATGCTCCGCAAGGAGGGCTTCGAGGTCGCTGTGGCGGCCACGGGCCCCGATGGACTCGACGAGTTCGAGCGCAACGGCGCCGACCTCGTCCTTCTCGACCTGATGCTGCCCGGCCTGCCGGGCACCGAGGTCTGCCGCCAGCTGCGCGGCCGTTCCAACGTCCCCGTCATCATGGTGACGGCCAAGGACAGTGAGATCGACAAGGTCGTCGGGCTGGAAATAGGAGCCGACGACTACGTCACCAAGCCCTTCTCCTCGCGCGAGCTGGTCGCCCGCATCCGCGCGGTGCTCCGCCGCCGCGGCGAGCCGGAGGAGGTCACCCCGGCCGCCCTCGAAGCGGGTCCGGTCCGCATGGACGTCGACCGCCACGTCGTGACGGTCTCCGGCTCCAAGGTCGACCTCCCCCTCAAGGAGTTCGACCTCCTGGAGATGCTCCTGCGCAACGCCGGCCGCGTCCTCACCCGCATGCAGCTCATCGACCGAGTCTGGGGCGCCGACTACGTCGGCGACACCAAGACCCTCGACGTCCACGTCAAGCGCCTGCGCGCCAAGATCGAGCCGGACCCTGGTGCGCCGCGGTATCTGGTGACGGTGCGGGGGCTGGGCTACAAGTTCGAGCCGTAAACCGCTGAGCCAGCCGCTGAGCTGCGGTGACGGCGCGTACGACGAAGGGCGGCCCCCTGAGGGTGCCGCCCTTCTCGGGTTTCCGGTACGGCTGCTCAGCCCGCGTTCGTCGACTCCGAGGCCGAGTCGGTCGGGGTGGCCGACGCGGACTCCTTGTTCTTCTTGCCGGGCTTGGCGCTCTCGGAGGCCGTCGAGCCCGCGGCCGGGGAGCCGGAGGCCGACGAGGAGGCGGACGTGGAGGCCGAGGGCGAGGGCACCGCGCTCGGGCCCCAGCCCGTGAAGTAGCTCTCGGCCGGCACGACGAACGCGCGCAGGCTCACGTCACCCGTCTTGCTGAAGGTGAACGTGATCTTCTGGGCGTTGCCGTCCGTGATCGCCTCACGGCTGCTGGCCAGCACCGCGGAGGCGTTGCCCGTGCCGCCGAGGATCAGCCGGCCGCCGGCCGCGATGGTCAGCGGCTGCGACTTCGTGGCGTGCAGCTCGGCGGTCTTGCCGGTGCCGGCGACGACGATCGACTGGAGCGTCTCCGGCTCGGCGCCGGTGTTGAAGACGGTCGCGGAGACCACGGCCGGCCCGGTCGACGTGAGGTCGGGCTGGGTGATCACGGTCGCGTTCTGGATCTTGATGGTGCCGACACTCGTCGCGGCGTTGTCCGGCTTGATCTCCAGCGTCTGGGAGTTGTTGCCGGCGCCGCAGGCGGAGAGCGCGGCGACGGAGAAGGCGAGGGCGGAGGCGGCGAGGGCGCCGCGTCGAAGGCTGCTGCTCACGGCGGCGGCAACTCCTTGAACGCACGGGCGGCCCCCTTGTAAAGCCGCCCTAAGTGTCTGTCAGCGGCCTTAGGTTACCGAGCCGTTCCCGCGCTGCCGCACCCGACCCTCCCCAAGGCCCCCGCTTCCCTCTCGGCTTCCCTCGAGCAGGGGGTACCCATGGGCATCCGCAAGTGCCCCTTCGGTCACTTTGGAGCGGCGCTCGTCCGGCATTCACATAACCCGCCCGCAACACCGCGCGCAAAATTTCCGTGAAGGAATGCGCGGCCACCGGGGAAATTGATCACGTACTGCTTCAGGTGCGTCTTCACGTACCGTTCAGTCGGCCCCCGTGATCAATTCCGGAAACGGCCGGGATCCGGCTCCTGCAACCGAACGGAGTAGCGGAAGTCGTACGCTTGGAAGCGGACATATGGGGATGTTCCGCTGCATGGGTGAGCGTCCGGATGTGTGTAACGTGTGCGTTTCACCTCGCCCGGAGAGCCGCTCCGACCTGCGAATACCTGCTTCCGGACAGCCTGCGCAGCACGTTCCTGTTGCTGTTGTCAAGCCCCGAGATATGCCCTGACCTGCGAAAACGCCATTCAGAACCGCCGGTTTCCGTGTTACCCTGGATAGCCACGGAAGGGGTACCTGTCACATGACGTTCAAGGTTGGCGACACCGTGGTCTATCCCCATCACGGGGCCGCGCTGATCGAGGCCATCGAAACTCGCCAGATCAAAGGCGTGGACAAGACCTACTTGGTGCTGAAGGTCGCCCAGGGTGACCTGACGGTACGTGTGCCAGCGGACAATGCGGAGTTCGTCGGCGTGCGTGATGTGGTCGGTCAGGACGGGCTGGACCGGGTCTTCGAGGTGCTGCGCGCACCGTACGCCGAGGAGCCCACGAACTGGTCCCGTCGTTACAAGGCAAACCTGGAGAAGCTCGCCTCCGGCGATGTCATCAAGGTCGCGGAAGTCGTGCGTGACCTGTGGCGTCGTGAGCGCGAGCGCGGACTCTCCGCCGGTGAGAAGCGCATGCTCGCCAAGGCCCGCCAGATCCTGGTGAGCGAGCTCGCCCTCGCGGAGAACACGAACGAGGACAAGGCCGAGGCCCTGCTCGACGAGGTCCTCGCGTCCTGACGCAGACGCCGTCCAGCTCGGCACACTGAGAACTCCGCACACCCGAATGCCGCGGTGCCCGATGACACAGCAATTGTCGCCGGGCGCTGCGGCATCTTTGCGTACGCCCTCGGGGAACCCCCGATACTAGGCGTGCCGGGCCCGGGCTGCTGGCTCGACCAGTGTCACGGAAGGGTCCGGTCAAGGCGTCGCGCCCGGCACTTCCCAGGCCATACCCACGCCAGCCCCGCACACAAACCTGACAGGAACCGATGTCTGACGATTCGCGTCCTTCGCGTCCGGAACCGCGCACGGCGGCCGTGATTCCCGCCGCCGGCCGGGGCGTACGGCTCGGTCCGGGCGCCCCCAAGGCGCTACGCGCGCTGAACGGCACGCCCATGCTCATCCACGCGGTGCGCGCCCTCGCCGCCTCCCGCGCGGTCTCCCTGGTCGTCGTCGTGGCCCCGCCCGACGGCGCGCCCGAGGTCAAGTCCCTCCTCGCCGCGCACGCGCTCCCCGACCGCACCGACTTCCTCGTCGTCCCCGGCGGCGAGTCCCGCCAGGAGTCGGTCAGGCTCGGCCTGGACGCGCTGCCCCCCGACTACGACATCGTGCTGGTCCACGACGCCGCCCGCCCCCTCGTCCCCGTCGACACGGTCGACGCGGTGATCCAGGCGGTCCGCGACGGCGCCCCTGCCGTGGTCCCGGCCCTCCCGCTCGCCGACACGGTCAAGGAGGTCGAGCCGGCCACCACCCCCGGCGACCCGGAGCCGGTGCTCGCCACCCCGGAGCGCGCCCGCCTGCGCGCCGTGCAGACCCCCCAGGGCTTCGACCGAACGATGCTGGTCCGCGCCCACGAGACGGTCACCGACAACGTCACCGACGACGCCAGCATGATCGAGCAGCTCGGCGAGCGGGTCGTGGTCGTCCCCGGTCACGAGGAGGCCTTCAAGGTGACCCGCCCCCTCGACCTGGTCCTCGCCGAGGCGGTCCTGGCCCGCAGGAGGCTCAACGATGGCTTCTGAGATGCTCCTCCCCCGCGTCGGCATCGGCACCGACATCCACGCCTTCGAGGAGGGCCGCGACCTGTGGTGCGCCGGCCTGAAGTGGGAGGGCGAGGGCCCGGGCCTGGCCGGCCACTCCGACGCGGACGTCGTCGCCCACGCCGCGTGCAACGCCCTGTTCTCGGCGGCGGGCCTGGGCGACCTGGGACAGCACTTCGGCACGGGGCGACCGCAGTGGTCGGGCGCGTCGGGCGTGACCCTGCTGACGGAGGCCGCACGCATCGTCCGGGACGCGGGATTCGTGATCGGGAACGTCGCCGTACAGGTCGTGGGCCCCCGCCCGAAGATCGGCAAGCGCCGGGACGAGGCCGAGAAAATCCTTTCGGACGCGGCAGGGGCTCCGGTTTCCGTTTCGGGGGCCACGACGGACGGTCTCGGATTTCCCGGTAGGGGAGAGGGCTTGATGGCGGTGGCAACGGCGTTGGTCGTCAAATCGGCGTGACCGAACCGACCATCTTTTAGGGGCGCGGGGCTGAATCGATTTGCGGCTCCGCCGCGGGGCGCGCCAAGCCCCCACCGAACCGCACCCGACCACGGCGCTGCACATACCGGTGCCGCGCACTACCCTCGGCCCACTACCCTTGTCCCGTGACCATTCGCCTGTACGACACCAACGCCCGGCAGATCCGTGACTTCACCCCGCTCACCGCGGGCTGTGTCTCGATCTACCTCTGTGGTGCCACCGTGCAGGCGGCGCCCCACATCGGGCACATCCGCTCCGGTCTGAACTTCGACATCATGCGCCGCTGGTTCGAATACCGCGGCTATGCCGTGACGTTCATCCGGAACGTCACGGACATCGACGACAAGATCATCGCCAAGTCCGCCGACCAGGGCCGCCCCTGGTGGGCGATCGGCTACGAGAACGAGCGCGCGTTCAACGACGGCTACTCCGCGCTCGGCTGCCTCCCGCCGACGTACGAGCCCCGCGCGACCGGGCACGTGCCGGAGATGATCGAGATGATGCGCGGGCTGATCGAGCGCGGGCACGCCTACGAGGCCGACGGCAACGTCTACTTCGACGTGCGCTCCTACCCGGACTACCTCCAGCTCTCCAACCAGGACCTGGACAGCCTGCGCCAGCCCAGCGGCGAGGGCGAGACCGGCAAGCGGGACCAGCGCGACTTCGCGCTCTGGAAGGCCGTCAAGCCGGGCGAGCCCAGCTGGGAGACGCCGTGGGGGCGCGGCCGGCCCGGCTGGCACCTGGAGTGCTCGGCGATGGCCCACAAGTACCTGGGCGAGGCCTTCGACATCCACGGCGGCGGCCTGGACCTGATCTTCCCGCACCACGAGAACGAGATCGCCCAGGCCAAGGCGTTCGGCGACGACTTCGCCCAGTACTGGGTGCACAACGCCTGGGTCACCATGAGCGGCGAGAAGATGTCGAAGTCCCTCGGGAACTCGGTGCTCGTCTCGGAGATGGTCAAGCGCTGGCGCCCGATCGTGCTGCGCTACTACCTCGGCACTCCGCACTACCGCTCGATGATCGAGTACAGCGAGGAGTCGCTGCGCGAGGCCGAGTCCGCGTTCGCGCGGATCGACGGGTTCGTGCAGCGGGTGGTGGAGCTGGCCGGGGGAGCCGTCGAGCCCTCGGCCGAGGTCCCGCCGGCGTTCGCCGAGGCGATGGACGACGACCTGGGCGTCCCGCAGGCCCTGGCGGTCGTGCACACCACCGTCCGGCAGGGCAACTCCGCCCTCGCCGCCGACGACAAGGAAGCCGCCGTCGCCCGCCTCGCCGAGGTCCGCGCGATGCTCGGTGTCCTCGGTCTCGACCCGCTGGACCCGCACTGGTCCGGCGGCGCGGAGAAGGGCGAGGACCTGCACGGGGTCGTCGACACCCTGGTACGGCTCGTCCTCGACCAGCGCGAGTCCGCCCGGGCCCGCAAGGACTGGGCGACCGCCGACGCCATCCGCGACCAGCTGAACCAGTCCGGTCTCGCGATCGAGGACAGCCCCTCGGGCCCGCGCTGGACCCTCAAGTCCTGACCACTGGTCCATTGAAGATCGACTGTGCCGCCCGGCCCCCCGGGCGGCACACTGCATAAGACGTACGTACGAAACGAAGCTCACGGAGACGGGTAACTCATGGCAGCCAACAACCGCCGCATGTCCGGCAAGAAGGGCGCGCAGGTCGGCAGTGGCGGCCAGCGGCGCCGGGGCCTGGAGGGCAAGGGCCCGACCCCGCCCGCCGAGATGCGCAAGGGCCACAAGAAGAACCGCATCGCCACCGCCAAGGCCAAGCAGACCCAGCGCCGCCCGGTGGCGCGCGGCCGGGGCGGCAAGGGCACGTCCGAGATGGTCGTGGGCCGTAACCCGGTGGTGGAAGCGCTCCGCGAGGGGGTTCCCGCCTCCACCCTCTACGTCCAGCAGTTCATCGACAACGACGAGCGGGTCCGTGAGGCCCTCCAGCTCGCGGCCGAGCGCGGCGGCATCAACCTCATGGAGGCCCCGCGCCCCGAGCTGGACCGCATGACGAACGGCCTCAACCACCAGGGCCTGGTCCTCCAGGTCCCGCCGTACGAGTACGCGCACCCCGAGGACCTGGCCGAGGCGGCCCACGACGAGGGCGAGGACCCCCTCATCGTCGCCCTCGACGGCGTGACCGACCCGCGCAACCTCGGCGCGGTCGTCCGCTCGGTCTCCGCGTTCGGCGGCCACGGCGTGGTCGTCCCCGAGCGCCGCGCGGCCGGGATGACCGCCGGTGCCTGGAAGACGTCGGCCGGTACGGCGGCCCGTACGCCCGTCGCCCGCGCCACGAACCTGACCCGGGCCCTGGAGTCGTACAAGAAGGCCGGCATCGTCGTCGTCGGCCTCGCGGCGGACGGCGAGCACGAGATCGGCGACCTGGAGGCGCTCGGCGGTCCGGTCGTCATCGTCGTCGGCAGCGAGGGCAAGGGCCTGTCCCGACTGGTCGGCGAGACCTGCGACTACCGGGTCCGGATCCCCATGCCGGGCGGCGCCGAGTCGCTCAACGCCGGTGTGGCGGCGGGGATCGTGCTGTACGAGGCGGCGCGGCGCCGGGACTGAACAACCGTGCGCAACCTCACCTGTGCGGGGTATTTCCGGCGTCCAGGACATCCTTGACGCGGTCCGGACACATCCGGCCGGTCAAAGCAGTGTCCTAACTCCACGTCACTCGGTTAGATGAGTGTGGACACCAGAACACCCCGCACACCCACGGGGGACCGCTCGTCGGGATTCCGCTCCGGATTCACTTCCGGGCCAGACGACGCTCCCGCGCTGAGCATGGTGAAGGTGCCGAGCGATCCGGCGCAGGTCATCGTCAACCACGCGAGCTTCCGCGTGCAGCTGGGCGCATCGACACGGCGCACCCAATCCCCCCGGCTCGCACGGCACTTGAGCGCCACCGAGGACACCGCGCGCATCCCGGTCGCCGGCCCGGCGGGCAGAGCGGGCGCGGCGCCCGGCCGGCGCCGCCCAGTCGTCTGGAGCGGCCGCTCCGCGCCCGACGACACCGGCGCCCACCGGCTGCTCCAGGCCGTCCGCGGCGGCAGCGTCCGGCATGTCGAGGAGGCCGCCGAACCGGCCGGTGCGACCCAGGTCATCCCGCGCGTCGGCGACGGCTACGACGAGTTCGACCAGACCGTCGAGACCCCGATGGTCGGCCACCCGCGCTCCCCGGTCTCCGGCGAGCGGCGGCTGCTCCCGGACATGCCGGCGGTCGGCAGCGCGTACGACGACCCGGGCTACGGCGAACCGGGGTACGCCGACGACGAGTTCGAGGACTTCGACGAACCGCGGTCGGCCCGGCGGACCGTCGACGGCGACCCGGCCCGGCACGCCTACTACCCCGGCCGCCGGATGAACCTCGGGGTGGTTCTCCTTCCGCTCCGGATCTTCCTCGGCTTCATCTCCATCTACGCCGGCATGGGCAAGCTGTGCGACCCCGTCTACTTCGACGGCGGCAAGCGCGGCTCCATGGTCACCTGGCTCAACACGCTGCACCCCTGGGAGGTCGCCGAGCCGCTGCGCCAGTTCGCCCTCCAGCACCCGGTCGGCTCCGGTCTCGTCATCGCCTTCTTCCAGGTGATCGTCGGCGTCCTGACCGTCCTCGGCTGCTGGCAGCGGGTCGCCGCGGTGGTCGGCGCGCTGCTCTCCGCCGCGCTCATCGTCACCGTCAGCTGGAAGACCGTCCCCGCGTACGACGCCCCCGACATCATCTACCTCGCCGCCTGGTCCCCGCTGATCATCGCCGGCGCCCCCGTCTACTCCGTGGACGGCCGCCTCGCGGGCAGCGCCTGGCGGCGTCTCGGCCCCCACTCCGACATCTGGGACCTGCGCGCCTACGTACTGCGCCGCGGCGCCCTGGTCACGGCCGTCACCGTCGGCCTCACCCTCCTCGTCGGCTCGCTCCTGGGCGGCGCGGTCCGCGACTCCAGCCGCGTGGTCGTCCCCGGCCCCGGCGAGGCGCCCCGCAACAACCTCCCCGGCTCCCCGCTCCCGGGCGAGCCGACCAAGCCCCGCCAGAACACCCCGTCGGCCTCCACGGCTCCCTCCGGGGGTGCCACGGCGAGCCCCTCGCAGGCGGCGACCACCCCGGGTGCCGACCGCACCACGAGCGGCGCCACCACCACGACCCCCAGCGAGACCCAGGGCACCACCGGGCAGGCTCCGCCGCAGCACACCGCCCCGGCGCCGACCACCGCGGGCCCCACCTCCGGCGGTACCGCAACCGGCGGCACCTCCACCACCGGCGGCGGCACCGGCACCTCCACGGGAACCTCCGGCGGCACCTCCTCCTCCGGCCAGCCGGGCCTGGTAGGCGGCCTCCTCGGCTGACAGCCGCTGCACACTGACGCAGCCCCGCGCTTCAGAGGCGCGGGGCTGCGGCGTACCAGGGGTACCAGGCGGACCGAAGGGGCGCGATCTGCCGTCTGCCGACCGTGGCGCCGTCGTGGCTGGTCGCGCAGTTCCCCGCGCCCCTTACGGGGCGCTGCCGAACCGCCCTCGAAGGGGTCGCGGGGAACTGCGCGCCAAGCCACGGCGAACTGCGCGAACAACCCCCACCCACCCGCAGCCGACGAACCGGCCGTCACCGCCCCCTCGGCCTACCGCCCCAGCGAGGCCAGCTCCTTCGCCGCCTCCGTCAGATCCTTCGCCGTGTCGATCGCACGCCAGTACGCCCCCTGTGGAATCGGGAACCCGGCCAGCCGCCGGCTCCGGGCCAGGTGCGGGAACGTGGTCCGCTCGTGGTCCCCGCGCTCCGGGAGCATCTCGGCGAACTCCGGGGAGAAGACGTACACACCCGCGTTGATCTCGAACGCCGACGGCGGTGACTCGATGAAGTCCGTGATGTGACCGAAGCCGTCGGTCTGCACGGCGCCCCACGGAATCCGCGGACGCGCCAGCGCCAGCGTCGCCACCGCGTCCCGCTCCGTGTGGAAGTCGGCCATGTCGCGCAGCGAGAACCGCGTCCAGATGTCGCCGTTCGTGGCGTACCAGGGCCGGTCGGTGTGCGGGAGATGCGCGGCCGCGTACTTGAGCCCGCCGCCCCGGCCCAGCGGCTCGCTCTCCACCACCGTGGTGACGGACAGCGGCAGGTCGGCCGTCGCCAGCCACTTCTGCAGGACCTCGGCGAGATGCCCGCAGGAGATCACCACGTCCGTGACGCCCTCCTCGGCGAGCCACGTCAGCTGGTGGCCGATGATCGGCGTGCCCGTACCCGGGATCTCGACCATCGGCTTGGGCCGGTCGTCGGTGTACGGACGAAGCCGTGAGCCCTGGCCACCGGCCAGGACCACGGCTTGAGTGGGGCGCAACGCGGCGTTCGGATGGGTCATGCCCCGAACTGTACGACGCGCCCCGGGGTCGGCTTCCCGCCGCGGGCGGCCCCTTAAGGAGCCGTTACCCACTTCCCAACCGGCGTTAGGGCCTGCCCTAGCTGTGCGCGGCCAGCACGCCGGACGCGAAGGACGTGTCGCAGACCGGGCGGGCGTACGACTGGGCGCGCGAGGCGCCGTAGATCCGGACCGCGGCCCGGCCCAGCGCGCGGGCGATGGACGTGCAGTGCTGCGCCAGCGACGGGTGGCCGTTGACCGCCTGCTGGAGGTGGGTGAGGACCTGGCCCGGGTTCTTGTCCTGGAGCTCGGTCATCAGATGGTCGCGCAGTACGTCCTGCGGGGCCTGGGAGACGGCCTTGGAGGAGACGTGCGCGTCGGTCACGTCGGTCGCGGTGAGCACCGAGCTCCGCGGGGACCCGGTCCAGTTGACGCGGGTGACCGCGAGGGTCCCGGAGAGCACCAGGACGACGGGCAGGACAAGGGCGAGGGTGCGGCCGATCCGGCGGGCAGGGCCGCCCCGGTGGCCGCGTCGCGTCTGAGGGGTGGTGGAGTGCTTCACGCGTGTGAGGGTAGCGTGCGGTAATGATTTGGCGACATTTAGTCACCGGTTCGGGGGATGGAGAAGTGCCGTGTTTCGGGTACGGGGTTGACGCACACTGCTCGAAAAGCACCCGCTTGCCGGGGTAAATCGGGGCAACGGAAAGGGCCCCGCAGCAGGTCGCGGGGCCCTTCTCGTCAACCTGGGTGAATTCACCCTGGTCAGAGGTTTCTCCGATTGATCGCTCAGTCGGTGAGACGCTCGCCCGTGGAGGTCGAGAACACGTGGGTCTCGCCCGGCCGCGGCACGACGTGCAGCGTGGCGCCCTTCTCCGGGACCGCGCGGCCGCTGACGCGGACGACCAGGTCCTTGAGGTCGTCGCCGACCTTGGCGCTGCCGTAGACGTAGCCGTCGGCGCCGAGCTCCTCGACGACGTTCACGGAGACCGCGAGACCGGCCGGGGCGTCCTCGGTGTCCTTGGAGAGGGAGGCGGCGGCCTCGCCGTTGTGCTCGACGATGTCGAAGTGCTCGGGGCGGACGCCGACGGTCACCGTGCGGTCGCCCTTGTCCGCGGCGGCCTGGATCGCCTCGCGGTTCACCGGCACCACGCTGTTGCCGAACTTCACGCCGCCGTCGGTGATCGGAACCTCGACCAGGTTCATGGCGGGGGAGCCGATGAAGCCGGCGACGAAGAGGTTGGCCGGGCGGTCGTACATGTTGCGCGGCGAGTCGACCTGCTGGAGCAGACCGTCCTTGAGGACCGCGACCCGGTCGCCCATCGTCATGGCCTCGACCTGGTCGTGGGTGACGTAGACGGTGGTGATGCCGAGGCGGCGCTGGAGCGACGCGATCTGCGTACGGGTCGAGACACGGAGCTTGGCGTCCAGGTTGGACAGCGGCTCGTCCATGAGGAAGACCTGCGGCTCACGCACGATGGCGCGGCCCATCGCGACACGCTGGCGCTGACCGCCGGAGAGCGCCTTCGGCTTGCGGTCCAGGTACTCGGTGAGGTCGAGGATCTTCGCGGCCTCCTCGACCTTCTGCCGGATCTCCGCCTTGTTGACGCCGGCGATCTTGAGCGCGAAGCCCATGTTGTCGGCGACGGTCATGTGCGGGTAGAGGGCGTAGTTCTGGAACACCATGGCGATGTCCCGGTCCTTCGGCGGCAGGTGCGTGACGTCGCGGTCGCCGATGCGGATGGCGCCGCCGTTGACGTCCTCCAGGCCCGCGAGCATCCGGAGCGAGGTGGACTTGCCGCAACCCGACGGGCCGACCAGGACGAGGAACTCGCCGTCCTCGATCGCGATGTCGAGGCCGTCGACGGCGGGCTTGGTGGAACCCGGGTAGATCCGGGTCGCCTTGTCGAACGTGACAGTGGCCATGGCTCAGAGGCCCCCTTCTACCGGCAGGAACGTGCCGGACGATCCGTTGTAGGAAGGTGGTTGGTGTAGTCCACGAGAGTGAACTGGCTCAGGACCGTACCTGGCGTTCACCCCAAATGTCATTACCTGGAGCCCTGTGAACTTCGCGGAAATTTTCGACAGGGCCCGCCCGGGACGTGGGTACACTGCACTGGCACGTCAGCGCCACGCGCGCGTGTCAGGCCTCCTTAGCTCAGCTGGCCAGAGCAACGCACTTGTAATGCGTAGGTCGTCGGTTCGAATCCGACAGGGGGCTCTCCATCGGTTCTCAGCCGTTCCCGCGGCGTTGCCGGGCCGCGAGGAGTGCGATGTCGTCCTCGCAGATTCCGCTGGTCAGCTGGGTCAGCAGGGTGTCGACCAGGAGTTCCAGGGAGCCGCCCGCGGGCAGGCTCAGTTCGGTGAGGCCGCGGATCGCGTCGTCGATGTCCGTGTCGCGCTGTTCCACCAGACCGTCGGTGTAGAGCAGCAGGACCGCGTCCGGTTCCAGGGAGAACGTTGTCATCTCGTAGTCGCCGAGTTCCGTGCCGAGTGGCGGCCCTGCGGTGACGTCCAGGACCTCGGCGCTGCCGTCCGGGCGCAGGACGACCGGTGGCAGATGGCCGGCCGTGGACGCCGTACAGGTGCCGTTCTCGGGGTCGACGAGGACGAGCAGGCAGGTGGCGACCCGGTCGAGGCCGATCCGGGCCGCCCGGCGGTCCGCCTCGCCCAGCATCTCGTCGACCGGCAGGCCGGAGGCGGCCACGGTGCGCAGCACGGAGCGGTACTGGCTCATCGCCACCGCCGCCTGGAAGCCGTGCCCCATCACGTCGCCCATGACCAGCAGGGTGCGGCCGCCCGGCAGGGCGACCGAGTCGTACCAGTCGCCGCCGACCAACGCGCTGCGGCCGGAGGGCAGATAGCGGCTGGCCACCTCGACGCTGGGGTGCGGGCGGTCCGGCTCGGAGAGCAGGGCGCGCTGGAGCTCCAGGGTCATGGTGTGCTCTCCGGTGTAGCGGCGGGCACTGTCGATGGAGGTGGCCGCGCGGGCGGCGACGCCCTGGGCGGTGAGGACGTCGTCCTCGCTGAAGGGGGCGGAGTCGCCGCCGCGCAGCAGCATCACGGTGCCGACACTGCGGCCCGCCGTGGGCAGCGGCACGATCAGGACCGAGTGCATGCCGGCCGTGCGGAAGATCCTCACGCGTTCGGGATCCGCGGTCACCTTCTCCAGGAGTTCCTCGGAGGCCATGTTGCTCAGCCACGGCCGTCCGCTGTCCATGCAGTTGCGGGTGACCCCGCCCCGGGGAAGGTCGATGTACGGCTTCGGACCGCCGAGTTCGTGCAGGTGCAGCCGGACCTCCGGCGCCGCGGTGAGCTTCATCTTCC
Source organism: Streptomyces sp. NPDC054770 (assembly GCF_053611985.1). Lineage (NCBI taxonomy): Bacteria > Bacillati > Actinomycetota > Actinomycetes > Kitasatosporales > Streptomycetaceae > Streptomyces > Streptomyces sp. NPDC054770. Next base: position 155,578 of record NZ_JBSHBL010000005.1, on the reverse strand, counting down.
GCAGCCGCAGCACTCCGGGCGGCGGTGGGGGCGCTCCCAGGAACTCCTCCTCGACGATCCCCACCGCGGCCACGTCGGCCAGTGACGGGGAGAGGAAGTCGGCCAGTTCGGCGCAGGTGGTCTCGACGTCGAGGGTCGTGCCCACCCGGGTCCCCGCGGCGTCCAGCAGGGCGAGCCGCTGGTGTGCGGTCTCCAGGTCGTCGAGGTACTGGCGCAGGTTGCTGACCTCGACGCCGATGCCGCACAGGCCGACGATCCGCCCGTTGGACTCCAGCCGGTGGTAGACCGAGCGCCAGATCCTGCGCCCGACGGGCGAGGGAACCAGGGTGTTCCCGGTCACGGTCACCTCGCGCGGTTTGCCGTCGGCCAGTACCTCGATCAGGACGTCGTCGGGTGTCTGGACGTCGGGCAGCACCGAGCCGAACTTCCTGCCGACCCAGTCGGCGGCGGGGACCCCGGTGACGGCGGTCCAGGCCGGGTTCACGTAGGTGTAGCGCAGATGCTCGTCGACGATGACGACCGGGGCGGAGGTGCCTTCGACGATCTGCCGCAGAAGGCCGGACTCGGAGGGCCTGTGCACGCCGTCGACGTGGGATTGCGGTGTCATCGCCGGCGGAGCGTCCGTGGTCTCGGGGAAGAGCCACGCCGACGGGAGTCGTTCAGCTTCCACCTGTTCTCTCCTGCCCGTCCGGGCCTGGGCGGTCCCTTTCCCATCGTGTGCGGTGGGGTGGTGGGGCGCATCTCCAGACCCGGACGGTGTGACCCGTCAGTCAGGCGGTGACCGTCTTCGTCGGCTTGCTGGCCGCCGTGCCGTTCTGGTGGCCCGTGCGGCGGGCCGTGACCTTCACGGTGATCTTCTTGCCCTTCTGGGCCGCCTTCAGGGTCAGCGTGGACTTGGTGGCACCGCTGATCGCCTTGCCGTTCGCGTACCACTGGTACGTGTACGAGGTCGCCGCCGGGCTCCAGGTGCCGTGTGCCGCCGTCAGCTTCCTGCCGACCTTGGCCGTGCCACCGATCGTCGGTGCCTTGGTGGCCTTCGGCGCGGCCCCCTTCGCCACCGTCACCGCGGCCGAGGTCGCCGACCCGCTCAGCCAGCCGCTCTTCACAGCCGTCACGGTCACCGTGAGCTTCTTGCCGACCAGGGCCGCCGGGACGGTGTACGACGCGGCGGTCGCCCCGGAGATCGCCTTGCCGTCGGCCTTCCACTGGTAGGTGTAGGAGGCCGGGGTGGACGACCAGCTCCCGGTCGTGGCCGTCACCTTGGCGTCCGCCGCGGCCGTGCCGGTGATCTTCGGGGCGGCATTGCTCGCCAGTTGGGGCGAGGTCACCGTGAAGGAGCCGCTCGGGTACTCGCAGCACGTGGTGAACACGCTCGCGTTCCAGGTGCCGGCCGCCGCGCCGGTCAGGTCCAGGGTCGCGGTCACGGAGCGGTTGTCGGCGGCGACCGAGTCGGCCTTGGCGGAGACGGTCTTGCCGGCGAGGCCCAGCCTTACCTCGGTGTTCGGGCCGAGCGCGGTGCCGGTGACCGTGACCTTGACCTTCGTGCCGCTGGCCCCGGTGGCCGGGCTGATCCCCGTGACGGTCACCTTGTCGGTGCCGCAGAGGGTGGACGAGCAGGCCAGCCGGGCGCTGTAGGCGGTGCCGGACGCGGTCTCGGGCAGGCTGAGCACGAACACCGTCGGGGTGGCCCCCGAGGACGAGCCGAGCACGGCGCAGTCGTAGCCCGCGCCGTCCGAGCCGATGTACCGGGTGCAGCCGTTGCGCCAGGACGCCGGGTTGTACAGCGCCGGTACGGCCGTGGCGGTCGCGCCGGTGGTGTCCTTGATGTCGGCCGAGAAGCGGTCGAGGCCGGCGGTCGGCAGGACCGCGCAGACGGCGCTGTGCGCCTCGTCGAGGGTGCCGGTGACCGGCCCGTACCCGTACGCCACGGACGGGACCCTGGTGCACTCCGGCGCGGGGCCGTCGGCGGTCGCGATGCGCAGGGCGTCCAGGTGGTACTCGGGTGAGGCCTGCAGCGAGACCGGGGTCTGCACCAGCACCTGGTGGGTGGTGGAGCCCGTGACCGCGCAGGCGCTGTTGCGGAAGGAGCACTCGGTCCTGCCGTCGCCGCCGATCACCGCGATGTTCGCCGTGCCCAGCGCGTCCCGCACGTTGACGTGGACGACGTCGGTGGTGGCCGGGGTGGTGACCTGGACGCAGTCGACGGTGCCGGCGGCGCCGGCCGTGCCCTTCACCGAGGGGCCGCCGACCTTGGCGGCCGCGGTCTTCGTGCAGCCCGCAGAGGAGGCGGTGGCGGTGACGTCCCGGCGGGTCAGGGTGTAGGCGGCCGCCTGGTCGCGGCCGGTGACCAGCACGGTGTGGGCCGTGCCCGGGGTGAGCGAGCACACCGTCCAGCCGTTGGTGGTGGCGTAGCGCTCGCAGACCTTCTTGCCGGTGGCGTCCAGCACCGAGAACTTCGCCGGTACGTCGCCGGAGGTCGCGGTCAGCTGGAACAGCTCGGTGCCGGTGTGGGCGTCCGCCGGGATGCTCAGGCACCGGGAGAAGACGCCGTCGCCGGTGGCGAAGGTGGCCTTGGCGCCGTCGGCGGTGAAGCTGCCGGCGGGCAGGACGGGGCAGTCACCCGCGGCGTCGGTGCGGTACAGGGCGAGGGCGTAGGGGCCGGTCGCGCCCTCGGCCTGGTTCTCGGTGTGCACCAGCGCGCGGTAGGGCGCGGTGCCGGTGAGCGCGCAGTTGCCGTCCGCGATCTCCTGCGCGGTGCACTGGGCGGTGCCGTTCCGGTCGAGGACCTCGACCTCGGCCTCGACGCCGGCGGAGCCGAGCGGGGTGAGAGCGGCGATCCGGGCGTTCTGCGGGGCGGGCAGGGTCAGGCAGTCGTACTGGCCGGGCGTGCTCAGCTCGCCCTGGTGCAGGCCGTACCCGGTCGCCGTGCAGCCCGCGTCCGAGGCGCGGTCGAGGACGACCAGGCCCTGGCGGGCGGAGCCCTCGGGGATCGCGGTGTAGGTGCCGGCCGCGGGCACCCGGCACGGGTCGGTGCCAGGGTGGCACACGGTCCTGCCGTCCGTGCCGTAGACCTGGACCGAGCCGGTTGCGCGGTCCTCGTTCACGTAGTGGACGGTGTACAGGCCGGCCTTGTCGGTGGTGAAGGTGTAGCAGCCGCCGACGGTGAGGTCCTGCGGGTCCAGGGCGCCGTAGGGGCGGACGGGGGCGGTGGCGCAGCCCTGGGGGTCGTTCAGGCGGCGGGCGGTGACCGTGTAGTCGGCGGGGAAGCCGCCGTCCGTGGAGGCCACCTGGGAGATCACCCGGTAGGGGCCGCTGCCGGGCAGCACACAGCTGGTCTCGCCGTCCTCCGGGAAGTGCGGGCAGATCCGGGCGCCGGTCGCGTCGGTGAGCCAGGCGGTCGCGCTGCCGTAGACCCTGGTGACGGCGGTGAGCCGGATGCGCTCGCCGGGCCGGGCGTCGATGCCCTGGCAGTCGACCTCGATCGGGCTCACGCTGGTGCGCGTGGTGAGCGGCTGGTCCCAGTTGGTGCCGGCGGTATCGAAGCAGCCCGGCGTGGCCGAGCCGAGCGGGACGACGGTGACCTGGGCGTCCTCCGGGTCCACCCAGCCGCTGTTGACGACCGTGAGGGTGTAGGTGCCGGCCGCGGGCACCTGGCAGCGGCCCTGCTCGGAGAACTCCTCGTCGTAGCAGTCCACCTGGGTGCCGTCCGCGGCGGACAGCTGGGTGTACGCCTCATGGTGGCTGTCTTCCAGCGACACCATGTACAGGCCCGCCTCCGGGGCCGTCACGGTGAAGCAGGCCTTCTCCTGGGCCGGGACGGTCGCCCTGCCGACGGCGTCCCCGGGGTCGCCGAAGGACGCGAGGGCCAGCGGCGCGCACTCCGGGTCGTCGGCGCGGGCGGACCCGGCGCCGGTGAGGGTGAGCAGCGAGGTGAGCAGGGATACGACGAGGACCGTCACGGCGGTGAGCCGCCCGGGTCTCGCCGTTGTGCCGAAGGTGGTGCCGGTCGCTGAATGCACCGTCAATTCCCCCCTGGAATACGAATGTTGGGGCGATGGTCGCACACAGGTGCGGCACAGCCTCAACGGGTTTCCAGGGGCGCCCGTGCCCCGGGGTGCGGCGGGGCCGGGTCAGTGCCGCCCCGCCACCCGGTCCGCGACCCGGGCCAGCCGGGACGAGGTGCTGCTCGGGTTGCGGCGTTCGCGCTGGTCGGCGGCGCGGTAGGTGGCGTACATGCCCTGGACGCCGAGCCAGCGGAAGGGCTCCGGCTCCCATTTGCGGACCTTGTGGTTCACCCACGGCAGCGCGGTCAGCTCGGTGCTGCCGCCCTGCCCGGAGTCCAGCTGCACGAGGTCCCGGAGCGTGCGGCCCGCGAGGTTGGTGGTGGCGACCCCGGAGCCGACGTAGCCGCCCGCCCAGCCGAGCCCGGTCGCGCGGTCCAGGGTGACGGTCGCGCACCAGTCCCGCGGCACCCCGAGCACCCCGGACCAGGCGTGCTCGACCCCGACACCCGCCAGGGACGGGAAGAACCGCACCAGGATCTCCCGCAGCGCCTCGACGGTCGCCTCCTGCGTGCGCCCGTCGTTGTCCGTCCGCGAGCCGAACCGGTACGGCACCCCGCGCCCGCCGAGCGCGATCCGCCCGTCGGCGGTGCGCTGCGCGTACATGTACGCGTGCGCCATGTCCCCGAGGGTCTCCCGGCCCTCCCACCCCACCGACGCCCACTGCTCCGCGGTCAGCGGCTCGGTGGCGATCATCGAGGAGTTCATCGGCAGCCAGGTGCGCTTCTGGCCCTTGAGGTTCGCGGTGAAGCCCTCGGTGCAGCGCAGGATGTACGGGGCGCGGACCGTGCCGTACGGGGTGACGGCGTGCCGGGGGCGGATCTCGGTCACCGGCGTGGACTCGTGGATGTCGACGCCGAGTGCCGCCACGGCCGCGACCAGGCCCTTCACCAGCTTCACCGGGTGCAGCCGGGCGCCGTGCGGGGTCCAGGTGCCGCCCACCGCGTCGGCGACGCGGATCCGCTCCCGGGTCTCCCCGGCGCCGTACAGCTCGCGGTCCTTCTCGCCGTACGACAGCTCGTGCTCGTGGAAGGCCTTCAGGCGGGCCAGCTGGGCCGGGGTGGTGGCGACCTCCAGCACCCCGCCCTTGTGCAGGTCGGCGTCGATCCCCTCGGCCGCGGCGACCGCCACCACCTCGTCGACGGTCTCGTTCATGGCCCGCTGCAGCCGTACGGCGGCCTCGTGGCCGTGCAGGGCGGCGTACCGGTCGCGGCCGGCGATGCCGTTGTAGAGCCAGCCGCCGTTGCGGCCCGAGGCGCCGTAGCCGCAGAACTTCTGCTCCAGGAGGGTGACCCGGAGGTCGGGGGCGGCCTTCTTCAGGTAGTACGCGGTCCACAGCCCCGTGTACCCGCCGCCGACGATCACCACGTCCGCCGACGCGTCACCGGCCAGCGGCTCCCGCACCGCCGGGAGGCCGTCGTCCGCGTACCAGAAGGAGATGCCGCCGTTGACGGCACCGCTTGCCGATCTGCTCGCCGAGCTGCTCATGACCTGGACGCTAACCCTTGAGGGCGGCCAGTGTCTCCTTCGGATTCCATGCTTTTCCGCGCCCTCTGACCAGCGGATAGCAGCCGAGACCGAGCAGCGCGGCGACGAAATGCCCGAGGTCGGTGAAGGTCGGCGACTCGGTCAGCGGCAGCCCGTAGACCAGCAGGACGGCCGCGAGGTACGGGTACCGCCAGGGCGTCGCGATCCGGTACGCGAGCACCCCGATCACCCCGGCCAACGCGTAACTCACCCCGATGTCCAGGGTGTTGACCGCGGAGTGCGGGGCGATGCCGTCGTGGATGCCCTTCAGCAGCGCACCCTCGCTGATCAGGGTGGCCAGGACGTGCGCGGTCACGCACACCGCGAGCCAGCGGACGGTACCCAGCCAGCGTTCCGCCGGTGCGTGGAAGACGGTGTAGAGGAAGGCGTACGGCACCCAGTGCCCGCCCTCGATCCACATCGCGCTGGCGACCAGCACCCGCACCGGGTTGTCCGACAGCTCACGGATGTTGGTGGACCGCTGCCGCAGGAACTGCTGCTCGAACTCGGGGGACATGTTGTGCAGCGCGAAGGCCGTCACGAAGAGAATCGCCAGCCAGACGTAGGTGCCGGGGGCGCTGCGGACGTACGCCCACACGCTGCTGCCGAGGCCCCGGAAAAATCCCATGAGGCGATTCACGCACGACAGTAACGTCACATGGGTGATTGACATTCCGGATGAGCTGATCGACCGGCATGTGCGATTCGGCGGGGAGGCGGGCCGCGCCTTCGTCGCCGCGCTGCCCGGACGGGCCGAGGAGTTCCTGGACCGGTGGGGGCTGCGACCGGACGGCCCTTCGATGTGCGGCCGCTGGGCGCTGGTCCTGCCGGTGCTGCGGGCCGGCGACGGGGTCCGGGCCGTACTGAAACTCCAGGACATGGACGACGAGACCGTCGGCGAGCCGGTCGCGCTGCGGGCCTGGGACGGAGCGGGGGCGGTCCGGCTCCTCTCCGCCGACGACGACACCGGCACCCTGCTGCTGGAACGGCTCGACACGGGACGGCGCCTCGCCGACCTGCCCGACTCCCGCGAGGCGACCCTGGTCGTCGCCCGCCTGCTGGCCCGGCTGACGGCGCCCGCGGCTCCGGCGGGGCTGCGCCGTCTCGGCTCCGTCGCGGCGAGGCTGGGGGAGCGGGCCGCGGCGGCGCTGCCCGCCCACCCCGATCCGGTCGAACGGCGCCTGCTCGCGGACTGTGCGGCCGCGCTGGCCGAGGTCGCGGGCGAACCGGGCGACCGGCTGCTGCACTGGGACCTGCACTTCGAGAACGTGCTGGCCGCCGGCCGTGCGCCCTGGCTCGCCATCGATCCCAAGCCGCTCGCCGGCGACCCCGGTTTCGACCTCTTCCCGGCGCTGTGGAGCCGCTTCGAGGCCGGGGAGGTGCGGTGGCGCTTCGACGCCATGACGGACGTCCTGGGCCTCGATCCGGACCGGGCCCGCGCCTGGACGCTGGGCCGGGTCCTGCAGAACGCGATCTGGGCGGTCGAGGGCGGCGGGCGGCCCGGCGCGGAGCAGCTGGAGATCGCCCGCCGGCTGCTCGGCTGACCGGCCGGCGCGCTCCGGCACCGGAGCCTCGGCCGCCCGACCGGTTCCCGTACCGGTCAGCCGACCGGTTCCGGTATCGGGGTCTCGGCCGTGGCGTCGTGTTTCGGCGGCCTCGTCGTCACCAGCAGGCCCGCGACCAGCCCGGCCAGCAGCATCACGCCGACCGCCCACCAGATGGCGACCGTGTAGCCGTGCACGACGGCCGTCGGGACGACGGCGGCCCGCTGCGCCGGGTTGTGCAGGTGGGCGGCGAGATAAGTCGCGCTGCTGCTGGTGGCGATGGTGTTGAGCAGCGCCGTACCGATGGAACCGCCCACCTGCTGCGAGGTGTTGACGGTGGCCGAGGTGACGCCGGAGTCCTGCGGGGCCACACCCGCGGTCGCGGTGGCGAACACCGGCATGAAGGTCAGGCCCATGCCGAGGCCCATCAGCAGCAGCGCGGGCAGGATCTCGGTCGGGTAGGAGGAGTGCACCGTGATCCGGGTCAGGAGCAGCAGGCCGCAGGCGGCGAGGAGGGTGCCGGGGACCATGAGCAGGCGCGGGGCGACCCGGTGCATCAGGCGGGCGGATATCTGGGTGGAGCCGATGATGATCGCCAGGGTCAGCGGGAGGAAGCCGAGGCCCGCCCGGACCGGGGAGTAGCCGAGGATGATCTGGAGGTAGTAGGTCAGGAAGAGGAACAGCCCGAACATGGCGACGGTCGCGAGGGCCATGGTCAGGAAGCTGCCCGCGCGGTTGCGTTCCCTGACGATGTGCAGGGGCAGCAACGGGCTCGGGGCGCGCGTCTGCCACCCGACGAACGCGGCGAGCAGTACGACCCCGGTCGCGAACAGGCCGAGGACCAGCGGGTCGCCCCAGCCGCGCGGCTGGGCCTCGCTGAAGCCGTAGACGATCGCGACGAGTCCGCCGCAGCCCAGCAGCGCGCCGGGCACGTCGAGCCGGGCGCCGGTGCGGCCGGGCCGGTCGTGCAGCAGCGCGGTGGCGCCGGCGACGGCGAGGATCGCGATGGGCACGTTGACGTACAGGCACCAGCGCCAGTTCAGGTACTCGGTGAGCAGGCCGCCGACGATGAACCCGATCGCCGAGCCGCTACCGGCGAGGGCGCCGTAGATGCCGAAGGCCTTGCCGCGCTCCCGGGGGTCGGTGAAGGTCGTCGTCAGCAGGCTCAGCGCGGACGGGGCGAGGACGGCGGCGAAGGCGCCCTGGAGGGCGCGGGCGCCGAACAGCATCCCCTGGGTCTGGGCGGCGCCGCCCAGCGCGGAGGCGGCGGCGAAGCCGACCAGCCCGATGACGAACGTCCGCTTGCGGCCGACCAGATCGGCGATCCGGCCGCCCAGCAGGAGCAGTCCGCCGAAGGCCAGCGTGTAGGCGGTGACCACCCACTGCCGGTTGCCGTCGGACATGCCCAGGGCGCGCTGTGCGGAAGGGAGCGCGATGTTCACGATCGTCGCGTCCAGGACGACCATCAGCTGGGCGAGCGCGATGACGACCAGGCCCCACCAGCGGTGGGGGTCGGCCTGGCCGCCGGCGGGGGCCTCACCCGTGCGGGCGCTGCTCATTCGGTCAGAAGACCATGAATCGGGATGTACCGCATCCCGGGATGTGCTGTTCCTGGTCACGGTTCCAGGACCACCTTTCCCATGAGTTCCGTACCTCTGTGTCCCTATGACGGATCGAGTCGGCCGGAATGTGACATCGGCGGGTCGTGCGGGACGTTCTTGCAGGTCGCGGTGATTGTCAGTGGGGGCCTGCACTATGGGGGCATGGCGAGGACAGCGGCCGGCGGGGCCGGCGGGGGCAGGGTGAAGGGCGCGCGGCGGCCGGAGGTGCGGCTGCCCGCGCTGGAGCCCTGGGACGGCGGCGAGCTGGAGCCGGACGGGGACTACGACGGGCAGGAGTTCCGGGCGGCGGACTTCGTCGGCCAGGACGGGGCGGGCGCCCGCTTCATGGACTGCGCGCTGACGGACTGCGCCTTCGACGAGACGGGACTGCGGCGCGCCCGCCTGCTGGACTCGGTCCTCACCGGGGCGAGAGGCGTCGGCACCGACCTGGCCGACGCGACCCTGCGCGACGTCGAGCTGGTCGACGCCCGGCTGGGCGGCACCCAGCTGCACGGTGCCGTCCTGGAGCGGGTGGTGATCCGCGGCGGCAAGATCGACTACCTCAACCTGCGCACGGCGAAGCTCAGGGACGTGGTCTTCGAGAGCTGCGTCCTGGTCGAACCGGACTTCGGCGACGCCGTGCTGGAGCGGGTGGAATTCATCGACTGCACGGTGAAGGGGGCGGACTTCAGGGGGGTGACGATGAAGGACGTCGATCTGCGGGGCGCCGCGGAACTGGGCATCGCCAGCGGCGTGGAACGACTGTCGGGGGCAGTGATCAGCATGTCCCAACTGCTGGACCTGGCGCCGGTGCTGGCGGCACAGCTGGGGATCCGCGTGGAGGGGTGAGCAACCTCGGGATCAGCGCGCCCCGCAGGGGCGCGGGGAACTGCGCGACCAGCCCCCACCCACCCGCAGCCGCGAACCGGCCGAAGCACTCAGTCCCGTGGCCTGGGCGCGGCCTTCTTCCGCAGGCCCAGATGGTCGTCCGGGTCCTGAAGCCAGTCCGGCCGTGCGGCCGGCATGCGGCGGACCGCCGGCTCCGGCATCCGGATCACCACCGGCCGGGGCAGGGTCAGCTCCCGTACGGCGGTGCCGGTACGGCCGGAGTGCACGCGGTCGGTCACCCTCGCCACCACCCGCAGGTCCAGCGTGAACTGCACCAGGACGGAAGCGGACTTGGGCTTGTGCAGCGGCATCGAACCCGACGCGTTCACCGCCGCGTCGGCCGCGCCGCCCGCGCCACCGGCGTTGCCCATCAGCTGGTTGAGCCGGAACTCGTCGGCGTTGAGCAGGCCGGCGCCCGCCAGCCCGCGGGCCGACCTGCCGTGGTCGGCGGAGCTCTGGCCGTCCGTCTGGGTGGGCCGGGGCGCGTCCAGGTGGCTCTGCCCCACCGTCTCGAAGGTCATCTTGTCGCCGACGCCCAGCACCCGCCCGTCCCGCAGCCGCGCGTGCAGGGAGGCCCGCAGGTCCTGGCCCGCCACCCCGGTGGCGTGCACCGGCGGCAGTTCCGCCCCGGCCGAGGTCAGCAGCGGCAGCGCCGCGATCAGCCACTCGGTGGAGACGGCCTCCTGAAGGGTGTAGGCGGCGGCCTGGCCCTTGCTCCGAAAGCGGTCGCCGCCGCCCGCCTCCCGGACCGCCGAGCTGACCAGCTCCCGTACCTGCGGAGCCCCTTGGAAGCCGTTCACCTGCGCCTCCATCGGCAGCCGCACACCGCCGGAGCGCCAGGCGCCGAGCGCGGCCGGACGGTCGTCCCCCGGGCCTGCAGCAGGGGCAACCGGCTGGTGGCGGGGCGCGGTCAGTCGGCCGAGGGCGGCGAGGTCCTTCTCCGGGACGCGATGGGTCAGCGCCTGGCGGCCCAGTGAGACCAGCGCCAGCCGGCGATCGCCCCGGTGCAGTTCGAGGGTCGCCTCGATCGGCACCCGCATCCTCGACGACTTCGCGGTCTTCGCCTCCGCGACCGTCTTCATGCCGAGCTGGCCGCGGCTCGCCGCGCCGGAGCGCCGTGAGCCGCCCGAGCCGACGCCGAGTCCGGCCGCACCGCCGGTGCTCTTCAGCTGCCCGGTCCCGCCGTCCGGTTTGCCGGAGCCGGCGAAGATCCCCTCCACGCCCGTTGCCACGCCCTGGTCGTGGGAGGCGGCCTGCTGGGCGACGGCCGCGGTGATGTACTCCATGTCCCGGCCGTCGTCCGCAGCACCGTCGTAGGAGCCGTCGCCCGGTCGGCTTACCTTGAACACCGCCCAGTAGGGGGTTCTGCGGCCGTCGAACAGTTCGACGGTGACCCCGCCGTCCATCGCGCCCGACAGCAGTCCCGCGCTGCCGTCGCGGTCCAGGACCCGCAGCAGCCGTTGCACGTTGTCGTTGCGGTCCGCCAGCTGCTGCCGCGGCAGCAGGTCGTCGGCCAGGCCCTGCTGCCCGCTCTCCGCGAGACGGGTCCGCAGCCGGGCCAGCAGCGGCACGAAGTTCGGCAGGTTCTCGACCATGCCGAAGCCGAGGGGCAGCATGCGGGCGAAGGAAGGGCCGGAGCGTGGCGCGGCGGAGGAGGAACGGCCCGTCTCCGTGGCGTGGCTCCGCTCTCGTGCCTCGCGTTCGGCACCCGCCCGGGAACCCTCCGCCGCCTTGCGCTCGGTCCGGGAACCCTCCGCCGCCTGCTGTCCCGTCCGGGCACCCGCCGCCTGCTGTCCCGTCCGGGCCGGTGACATCAGGGCCGGTTCCGGGTCGAGCCTCAGCTGTCTGCGGATCGGTGCCGGCAGCTGCGCCTCCGTCAGCCACACCGCCGCCTCGGCCGGCAGGGTACGGGCGGCCGTCGCCACGTAGGGGCCGCCGCCGGTGACCTTGACCTCGGCGACCATGGTGACGAGCAGGTCGCACTGGACCAGGTACAGCGGCGCCTTCTTCGGGGTGTGGGCGTTGCGCTCGACCGTGCCGGACAGGGCCGCGGACCGGGTGTCGCCCTCGCTCGTGGTGCGGCTCCCGGAGAGGCCCTGGCCCAGCCGCCACTCGGCGCCGTTCTCCGAGCCGGTGGCGCCGAACTGCCAGGTGCTGGTGGTGCCCTGCCCCTCCTGACCGGCCGCCTGGTGCCCGCCGAGCACGAAGGTCTCGGTGCCGGGCCCGGCGCCCCGGTGCAGGAACTTCGGGTTGGCCAGCGTGAGCCGGGTGCCCACGGCCCCGTTCAGCGCGGCGAGCCGGCGCGGATGGCGCAGGTTCTTCACCACCCACCCGGAGGACGCGGCCTGCCGCAGCGCGGCCGTGATGGCCTGCGGCCCGAACCGCTCCTCGATCGCCAGCCGCGGCGCGAGCCCCTCCGTCCCCAGCGCGGGATCCTCGCGGACGTCCTTGTTGCGCGCGGCGGCCCGGGACAGCAGCTGGAAGGCGAGGTCCCGGACGGCCTGCCCGTCGCCGACCGTCTCCACCAGCTGCCAGTCCCGCAGCGGCTGCCCGACGGACGGCCGGGGCACGAGCGTGGCCAGGTCGCCGATGCCCTCGGCGGTGACGGCGTGTTCGGGTCGCGGGGCCTGCGCCCGCCGCCGGTCGCGGACCGCGTCCCGCCGCTGCCCGCCCTCCTTGTCGAGGGTGAACTCGGTCGGCGTGACCAGCCGTACGTCCTGTTCCTCCAGGTGCAGTCCCGCCATCGGTCTGACCTCCGGCGCGTCCTGGCCCGGCGAGCCGGGGGTGAGGGCGCGGCCGAGCTTGCGCTGCCGGGAGGTCATGGTGACGTCGACGTCGAGGCGCAGGGCGGCCCCGAAGGTGGCGGCCTTCTCGGAGCCGTTGGTGAGGACGTCGGTGCGGGTGGTGGGCCCGGCCTGGTTGCGGCGGGTGCCGGAGCGGTGCTTCTCGTAGCGGGCCGAGCCGGTCAGGACGCCGGGGACGAGGCGGGCCTGGCCGAGGACGAGCCCGCCGATCGAACGTGAACTGCCGCGTCCGCTCTGCGCGTTGGCGGCGACGCCGGAGTGGCTGCGCACCAGCCAGTCGTCGGTGTCGCCGAGGTAGCCGGTCTCGCGGAGCTGCCCCCGGACGCGGAGCTGCACGTCGTGGGAGTGCAGGGTGGTCTTGCGGCGCAGCCGCACCCGGATGCCGGTCGTGGTCAGCTGGTCCTTGTTGACCCGGAGGTTGGTCTCGGACAGGGCGGCCATCAGCTCGCGGTGGTTGCGCCGCTGCAGGGCGGCTTCCTCCTTGCCCGGAGCCGGAGCCATCGCGTCCGTACCGAAGGCGGGCAGATAGCCGGCCAGCCGGGGATCGGTCGCGAACAGCTCCCGCACGGCCCGCACCATGGGCCCGGTGTCCAGCTGGCTGAGGGTGACGCTGGACCCCATGGCCCCGAAGGGGAGGTGCCGTTCGACGTCGGACTCGTTGCCGTTCTCGTCGGTCCGCTTCGGCTTGTCGATGAACTCCCCGGCCTCGACACCGGGCGGCAGCGGCAGCCCGAGCGACCGCGCCTCGTCGGCACGCAGGCTCATCCACACCCGCATCGAGTGCCGGGCGACCCGGGTCCTGGGACGCAGGATCATCTCCGCCGAGCGAGGCCCTGTGCCCGCCACGGTGAACCGCACGTCCGCGAGGTAGAGCACCTTGCCGCCGCGCACCTCCGCGCCCTGCCTGCTGGACACGGTCTGCTCGGCCACGGTGAAGCGTGCCTTGCGGGCCGCCGCGACCGGCATCGCCGTGCCCCGCAGGACGGCGGCGTTCCCGACCGCCCCGACGCCGATGGCCGGACCCAGGCCGCCCATGCCGGCCCGCCCCTTGCCCGCGCTCTCGGTGACCGTGTGCTGGGTCTGCTGGTGGGTGCGCAGCTGGGTACCGCCGGTGCCCCAGGCGGGCGACATGCCGGTGATCTCGGCGTGCATGCGATAGCTGCCCACGCTGCTGCCGTCCTTGGACGCCAGGTCCTCGCCGGTGACGCCGTCGCGCAGCAGCCGGGGCAGGTCCTCCAGGACGGTCGCCGTGGCCGTCGCCTCGTGGAGCCGGGCGCGGCCGGGCGCCCCCGCGGCGGTCAGTGAGGGGTGCAGGACGGAGGCGACGGCGTCGAAGAGGCCGCCGCCGCCCTGGTGCGGGGCGGCGGTGTCGGTGACGGCGACCGGGGCCATGGAGTCGGCGAGCGAGACCCGCCGGGCGGTGTCCGCACCGACGGCCTGCGGGGCGGCGGGCGCCGCGGTCCCGGCCGGGACCAGGTGTTCGGTGGGCACGCGCTGGGTGAGGGCACCCGAGCCGTGGAAGGTCTGCGCGGCCGCTGCCCCCGGCTTCCCGACCCGTACCCCGTACCGCACCTTGCGCGGCGCCTCGACCGAGCCCTTCTCACTGCGCAGCACGCGCGGTTCGGCCACGTTGCGCTGGCTGCGGGACTCCCGGGAGGACTGCCAGGGCTGGGCGTTCGCCAGCCCGGCGCCGCCCAGCCACAGCCCCGGCGCGACGGGTGCGAGCCCGAAGGCCATGCCGCCGACGCCCTTGCTCGACCCGCCGCTCGCGGTGGTCGCGACGGTGGCGGCGGTGTTGTGCTGGACGTCGACCTTGGTGTCCTTGTCCTCGGCCTCGTCCACCGCGGCGAGCGGCGCCCCGCCCGGGTCCGGCACGGTCTCGGCGAGCAGGTCCTTGGGATGGAAGACCGGCGGCCGGTCGTCGGGAGCACGGGAGACGGTGACCGTGACGTCGTACGAGTCCTTGCCGCCCCTGCCCTGGACCGTGAAGGCGCGGCCCTGCCCGTAGAACGACTCGGGGCGCCCGGCGAGCTCGGCGGCGATGTCGGCGACCGCGCCGTCACCGTGTCCGACGACGGCGGCCACCGCGTTCCGCACGAACTCATGCCCGGTCAGCCCGTACGCCGTGGACAGCCCGGCGGCCTGGAAGTCCATCAGGTACGGAGGCAGTACGAGGCCGGGATCGGTGCGTTCCTCCGCGATAGGGGCCACGGGGGTCGCGGGCGCCACCGCCCGGCTCCGTACCGCCGACGGCCGCGCGACGCCTTTGCCCTTTCCCTTCCCCTTCGCCTCCCGTAGCGCCTGCGTGGTGGCCGCGTTCCCCGCGGTCCTCTGGAGGGCGAGCAGAGCGTGTTCCGCAGGCCCGGCGGGCCGGGCGGTGACCGGTGCCCGGGAGGACCCGGAAGAAGCGTCTATTCCGCTGTCGCCTGCCTGTCGCTGCGTCCGCACGGGGTCAACGTAGGGGCGGCCGGGACGGGCAAAACGCCTTCCGCCGACTCTCGCCGCACATGTCACTCCCGCCTCGGCGGCCGGTCAACTTCCGTACACCCAGCGGTCGTTCGCCCCACCGGAAAGGCCCGGAACGGCCGGGCCGGAATAGCCGGGCCGGAACGGCTAGGACATCCTCGGGAAGCGGGCCTGGAGGGTCCAGATCGCCGGGTTGTCGGCCAGCCCCTCGTGCATGTCGGTCAGGTCCGCGATCAGGTCGTGCAGGAAGTCCCGTGCCTCCCGGCGCAGTTCGGTGTGGGAGAAGGTGAGGGGCGGTTCCTCGGCCGGCATCCAGTCCGCCTCGATGTCCACCCAGCCGAACCGGCGCTCGAAGAGCATGCGGTCGGTGGACTCGGTGAAGTCGAGTTCCGCGTGCTGGGGCCGCGCGGCCCGCGACCCCGCCGGGTCGCGGTCGATCCGCTCCGCGATGTCGCACAGCGCCCACGCGAAGTCGAGCACCGGCACCCATCCCCAGGCTGTGGACAGTTCCCGGTCCGCCTTGGTGTCGGCGAGGTAGACGTCCCCGCAGAACAGGTCGTGGCGCAGGGTGTGGACGTCCACCCGCCGGTAGTCCGTCTGGGGCGGGTCCGGGAAGCGGTTGGAGAGGGCGTAGCCGATGTCGAGCACATGCCGATGGTGTCACGGCGCCCTACGATCACGAGCGTGCCCCGGTCCCCGCTGCTGCTCCCGTCCGCGCTGCTCTGCCTGGTGCTGGCCGCGTGCGACGGCGGAGTCCACGGCACCCCGGGCGGCGCGGGCCTCCGCGACCCGTACTTCCCGAAGGCGGGCAACGGCGGCTACGACGTCGGCCACTACGGCCTCACCCTCGCCTACGACCCGGACGGCGGCCGCCTCACCGGCACCGCCGTCGTCACCGCCCGCGCCACCAAGGACCTGACCGCCTTCGACCTCGACCTGAAGGGCCTGCACGTCGACGCGGTCACCGTCGAGGGCCGCGCCGCCCGCTGGAACCGCGCCGGCCAGGAGCTGACGATCCGCCCGCACGACGACCTCGCGAAGGGCGAGACCTTCTCCACCACCGTGCGCTACTCGGGCCGCCCCGAGACGCTCACCGACCCTGACGGCTCGAAGGAGGGCTGGCTGCGCACCGCCGACGGCGCGCTGGCGCTCGGCGAACCCGTCGGCTCGATGGCCTGGTTCCCTGGCGACGACCACCCTTCCGACAAGGCGTCGTACGACATCACGGTCACCGTCCCGGAGGGCCTCCAGGCCGTCTCCGACGGGGAGCTGAAGAGCGGGACGACGAAGAACGGCCGTACCACCTTCGCCTGGCACACCGCCGAGCCGGTGGCGACCTACCTCGCCACCGTCGCCGTCGGCCACTACACGATCACCCGGTCCACGCTCCCCGACGGCCTGCCGGTGTACACGGCCGTGGACCCCACCGAGGTGAAGGCGAGCCGCGCCGTACTGGCGAAACTCCCCGAGATCATGGAATGGGAGTCCTACAACTTCGGCCCTTACCCCTTCTCCTCCACCGGCGCGATCATCGACCGCCCGGGGGACGCCGGGTACGCGCTGGAGACCCAGAACCGGCCCGTCTTCCCCGGCGCCCCGGACACCGACACCCTCGTCCACGAACTCGCCCACCAGTGGTACGGCGACTCGGTCACCCCGAGGACCTGGCGGGACATGTGGCTCAACGAGGGCTTCGCGACCTACGCCGAGTGGCTGTGGGACGAGGACCACGGCGGGCGGACCGCCCAGCAGACCTTCGACAAGGTCTACGCCACCCCCGCGGACGACGCGACCCTCTGGGGTTTCCCGCCCGCCAAGCCGCCGAGCGCCGCGTACATCTCGGAGCGGCCCGTCTACGACCGGGGCGCGATGGTCCTGCAGAAGATCCGCCGGACGGTCGGCGACGACCGCTTCTACGACATCATCCAGGGCTGGGCCGCCACCCACCGCCACGGCAACGCGGACACCGCCGAGTTCACGGCGTACGTGGAAAAGAAGGCACCGGGCAAGGACTTCTCCCCGATCTGGAAGGACTGGCTGTACGGCGACGGGAAGCCCGCCCGGCCCTAAGGCCTGCCTGTCCCCAGCTCCTTGCGCAGCACGGCACACGGACGCCCGCGTTCCCGGTCCGGGCGATGGCCGATCACCTCGTACCCCAGGGCGGTCCAGAAGGCGAGCCCCTTCGCGTTGCCCTCCAGCACGGCGAGCCGCATGCCGCCCCGGCCCGCGGCCCGGAACCGTTCCTCGACTCCCTCCGCGATCCGCCGCCCGTACCCCTTCCCCTGCGCCCCCGCATCCACCATCAGCAGCCCGATCCACGGATCCGGGTCGGCCGGATCAGGATGCCGGGCCAGCGTGACGACCACCCCGACCAACCGCCCCTCGGCCCGCGCCAGCAACACCTCCACCTCCGGATTCGCCAACTCGTCGGCCAGCACTGTCGCCACCTGCTCCGGCCGGATGTCCTCCGGGTCCGGGAAATCGCCGCTCAGCGCCTGGAACTCCCGGTTGGAGGCGTACAGCGCGGTCAGCTCGGAGAGGACCGGGGCGGGGATGTCGTGGTCGGGGGTGAGGGGGACGGGGGCGAGGATCATGGCGGCAACCTATCCGGCCGTCAGCCGAACGTGAGCTGACGGCGACGAACAGCGCCGATCGGGGGCCTTCGGACGCCAAGGCGTACTCCAGTCTCCAGCTCACGTGCGGACTGCCCTCAGCGCCTCTTCAGTGATCGCGCTCAGTTCGCGAAGGGCCTCTTGGGCGATGACCGGATCGTCGTGCTCCAGCTCCTGCTCCGCCTGGGCACAGCGAGCGGACAGGTCTCGCCGACGGGCGATCTCGATCTCCTTGGCCCAGATCAGCACCCAGCTCTGCACCGGGCTGAGAGACTGCCACTCGACGGCTTTGGCGAAAGCCTCGTCCTTCGTGGTCCGCATCTCTTCCAGCAGGCCCGGCGCCACGACGGCGAGAGCCGAGCGCAGGGCTTCAGGAGTCTGTGCGGGGCGGGGGATCAGCTCGCCCTCGGAGACGGCCTGGGCGTTCATCGTGCCTTCCGGTCGCCTTGATCAGGGCTCCAGCGGAAGTGGGGGCTGTTCGCCGGTCCTGTCCTTATAGCGCGGCAGGTTGTCGGTCGAGATGGTCCAGTCGCCGATGGTGACGTCCTCGCCGTAGACGAAGTCCTTGCGGGTGGCGTAACGGGGGCCGTCGGGGGTGGGGTGGATGTCGGTGAGGACCGCACCGGTGCCGGTGCGGGGGTCGAAGATCGCGTAGATCGGGATGCCGATCAGGGGGTAGTCGCGGATCTTGGAGACCCAGTCGTTGTCCGGGTTGGAGCGCGAGACGATTTCCACGGCCGCGACGAGCGATCGGGGATCGAAGGAACCGTCTCCCTCCATCTCCGCATCGCTGATCACCATCACATCGGGGCGGCGCATGACTCCTTCGGGTTCGTCCTCGACGTCGGGTTCCCCCGTATGAGCCACCAGAGCATCCGGCATCACCTTCTCCAGGCGCTGCCGGACGCGCAGCACGGTGAGCTCGTGCGGCTTCGAGGGCGACATCATGTCGAGGACGATCCCTTCCTTGGTGATCTCGAACTTGCCGGGAAGGGTGTCGTCCGTGGAGTGCACGAAGTCCCGCATGGCCCGGTAGAGGTGGGAGGCGCCCTGCCGTGCGTTGTCCGGTGCGATGGTCATGGCGCTCGCTCCTCGTCTGTGCCCAGGGGCAAGGATCGTCGCTTTCATGCTAGGTCTCCTCCGGGAGAGAGCAGCTACAGCGGCGGTAACAGCGGCGAGTCCTGCCTCGAAATAGCCCCCACCCCCACCACCATCCACATCCGCGACTCCAAGTACACGCACACGCCCGCCACCCCCGGCCCCCGGCTCACCCTCGCCCCCTCCGCCTGGTCGGCTTTCCTGCCCTACGCGTCCGCGCACTGAGCTGACGCCGGAGCCCCCGGCCGCACCCACACGGCCAGGGGCTCCCGCACAGCGCAGCGTGCCGCGGGTGTCAGACGTTGACGCCGAAGTCCTGGGCGATGCCCACCAGGCCGGACGCGTAGCCCTGGCCGACCGCGCGGAACTTCCACTCGGCGCCGTTGCGGTAGAGCTCGCCGAAGACCATGGCCGTCTCCGTCGCCGCGTCCTCGGAGAGGTCGTAGCGGGCGATCTCGGCGCCGCCGGCCTGGTTCACGATGCGGATGTAGGCGTTGCGGACCTGGCCGAAGTTCTGGCTGCGGTTGTCCGCGTCGTAGATCGAGACCGGGAAGACGATCTTGTCGATGTCGGCCGGCAGGGCGGCCAGGTTGACGTTGATCGCCTCGTCGTCGCCGGCGCCCTCGCCCGTGCGGTTGTCGCCGGTGTGGACGATCGTGTTGTCCGGGGTGTTCTTGTTGTTGAAGAAGACGAAGTGGGCGTCCGAGTAGACCTTGCCCTGCGTGTTGACCGCGATGGCCGAGGCGTCCAGGTCGAAGTCCGTGCCGGTGGTGGTGCGGACGTCCCAGCCGAGGCCCACGGTGACGGCGGTCAGGCCCGGTGCCTCCTTGGTGAGCGAGACGTTGCCACCCTTGGACAGGCTTACAGCCATGGTCGGGAGTCCTTTCCCTTGTCTGCGTACGGCGGTACGACGTACGGGCTTGAAGCTACAGCTACCCGTATGAACGCCACGAGGGGTACCGAAGGTTCCATCTCGCTTTACCTTCTTTGCCAAACTGTTGGTGAACATAATCGCGTGACGTGTGCGGGTCAGTCGCGGGACCATGGGGGCATGTCCGGTCCTTACGTCATCCGCGGCTCCGTCTCGCTCCCCGAGGCCGAGCTCCTCTGGCGTTTCTCCCGTTCGTCCGGGCCCGGCGGCCAGCACGTCAACACCAGTGACTCGCAGGTGGAGCTGCGCTTCGACCTCGCGAACACCCGGGCGCTGCCGCCGGTGTGGAAGGAGCGGGCGCTGGAGCGGCTGGCGGGGCGGCTCGTCGACGGGGCCGTGGTCGTGCGTGCCTCCGAGCACCGCTCCCAGTGGCGCAACCGTGAGACCGCCGCCGTACGCCTCGCCGCCCTTCTCGCGGAGGCCACCGCGCCCCCGCCCAAGCCGCGCCGGCCGACCCGTATCCCGCGCGGGATCAACGAACGCCGGCTGCGGGAGAAGAAGCAGCGCTCGGACACCAAGCGGGGGCGGACGGGCCGCGACTGGTCGTAGCGGCGGCAGCGGGACGGTCCGGGACTCCGGGACTCCTGGACGGGAGTCAGGGTCTGTCCTGCGCTAGAGGGCCAGCACCCCTACCGGCTGGTCCCCGCTGACCTCGCCGGTCTTCCGGAAACCCAGCCGCAGATAGAACGCCTCGGGTCCGTCGGGGCCGGCATGCCAGGTGACGTACATCTCCTTGCCGGCCCGGCGGCGGATCTCCGTGGCCACGGCCTCCACCGCGAACCGGCCGTAGCCCCTGCCCTGTTCTCCGGCGTCGATGTTGAGGCGCCACAGGCCGGAGCGGAAGAGGGTGCCGTCGGCGCGCCAGTCGATGCCGAGGAAGGCCATCAGAAAGCCGACCGTGCGGTCTCCGTCGAGGATCAGGCGCGGCCAGGCGACCTCCGGCGGATGGACGTATGCCTCCGCGAGGGACTCGGCGACCGGCTCGACGTTGTGTTCCTGGTCGGGCCGGACGCGAATGCGGAGTGCCGCCGCCAAATTTGCGGTGGTTACTTCTTCGAGGCGGAGCGGAGAACGCATCCGCGCACTCTAGAAGGGCCGTTCGGGAACTGCTCGCGAATTTTCCGAAACAGACCGCGCGGTTTTATCCCAGCTGCCGGTAGCGGCCCCGGAAATACATCAGCGGGCCGCCTTCCGTGCTCGGCAGTTCGGCGGTGAGGACGCGGCCGATGACGAGGGTGTGGTCGCCGGCCGGCACCCGCTGCTCGGTGTGGCACTCCAAGGTCGCGAGGGCGCCGCCGACCAGCGGGGCGCCGCTGGCCTCGCCGCGGACGTACGGGATGTCCTCGAAGAGCAGGCGGTCGCTGATGCGGCCCTTCATCGCGAAGCGGCCGGCGATGTGGCGCTGGCTCTCGGTGAGCACGGAGATCGCCCATCGCGGCTGTTCGTCGAGGAGGTCGTCCATCCGGGAGCCCTCCCGCAGGCTGACCAGCACCAACGGCGGGTCGAGGGAGACCGACAGGAACGCGGTGGCGGTCATGCCGACGTCCTCGCCGGCCGGCGCCTGCGGGTCGTCCGGGTCCAGCGACGGCTCCCGCGCGGTCACCAGGACCACGCCGGCGGCCAGCCGGGACATGGCGGCCTTGAACGCTTCGTTGCTCACCCCCACAGCATGCCCGGTGGCTTCTGCGGCGGCGGGGGAGGGAGTCTTCAGCACGCCGGAAACGCTAGTGTCGGACCCCGCGGCGCCACATCGGCCATCGGCCCGAGCCGGGTCCTAGGACCAAGGGCGGGGCGAAGAGGCGGCCGTAACGTGCATCATGTGCACACGCCCACAAAGGCTGTGTTCAGTAAGCGCACAGGGAAAACGCAGAAACTCCACTCAATTGTTCACGTTCTCCTGTGACTTGAGTCACAAGGGGGTTGAATTGTTGACCCTGTGTACCGAGTGGGCAGCGCGCTGTGATTCAGTGGCTGGGAAAAGTAGCGCCGAAGCAGACCCTTGATTCGCTGCGAGGTCTCGGGGGGAGGGCGAGCATGGAGACCGAGTCGGAGCCCTACGTCCGTCTTGCGTCCCTGCGACAGCTGCACCAGGTCATGGCCGACATGAACACGGCCCGCAGCCTGGCGGACACATTGCAGACCGTCGCCGACGGCGTGATCACCGCTCTCGGTTACGAGATGGCCTGTGTCAACCTGGTACGCCCCGCCGAGGGCGACCTGGTCGTCGCCGCCTTCTCCGGTAACTCCGCCGCCGAGGCCCTGATCACAGGCCGCGTCGGCTCCCGGGAGTCCTGGGAGCGGCGGCTGAACATGGGCGAGAAGTGGGGCGACCTCGTCTTCATACCGCACACCGAGGGCTGGGTCCTCGACGACGACGACGTCCCGCAGTGGTACACCGACGGCCCCGCGCCCCGCTTCGAGGACGAGTGGCACCCCTCCGACCGGCTCTTCGCCCCGATGTACACGCCCGGCATATCGGGCAGCTCCTGCGGCGAACTGCTCGGCGTGATCTCCGTCGACCGCCCGCGCAACGGCCGGCACCCCGGCGCCTGGGGCCGTGAGGCCCTCCAGATGTACGCCTTCCAGGCCGCGATCGCGATCAGCAACGCCCGGCTGCGCGCCAACATGCAGCGCGCCCTGGTCCGCCTGGAACGCGAGCAGCAGGCCCTGCGCGCCAGCGAGGAGAGCTTCCGGCAGGCCTTCGAGTACGCCCCCTCCGGTATGGCGATAGCCGAGATGGGCGGCGACCAGCACGGCCGAATACTGCGCAGCAACGACGCGCTCTGTCGCCTCCTGGGCCGTCCCGCCTCCGCGATGCGCCGCTACTCCTTCTCCGACCTGGTCCACCCCGAGGACATCGGCACCCTGCTCCGCACCTCCGCGGAGGGCGGCCGCGCCGAGCTCCGCCTCGGCCGCCGCGACGGCACCTACGTCTGGGTCTCGCTGCGCAACTCCGTCGTCGCCGACGCGGCCGACGGCCCCCGCTTCCTCCTCACCCACGTCGAGGACATAGAGGAACGCAAGCGCCGCGAGCTCCAGCTCGCCCACCGCGCCTCCCACGACTCCCTCACCGGCCTTCCGAACTCCGCCGAGCTGCGCTCCCGGCTCTCCTCCCGGCTCTGCCGGCGCGCGGAGGCCGGCGGCGGCCTGGAGTCCCTGGACGCGGCCTACGGCCACCCCGCCTACGACGCCAACGGCCACGGCTTCGACTTCGCCGGGGCCACCGCGTCGTACGAGGGCTACGACCACCACGTGCACACCGTCGCCCCCGAGGAGAACCGCGACGACGGCGCCAAGGGGCTCGCGGTGCTCTTCTGCGACCTCGACGGCTTCAAGTCGATCAACGACCGTTTCGGGCACAACGCGGGCGACGCCGTCCTCATCGAGGTCGCCCGGCGCCTGTCGCGGGGGGTCCGGGACGGCGACACGGTGGCCCGGCTCGGCGGCGACGAGTTCGTGATCCTCGCCGACGGTCTCGGCAAGGCCGACGCCCAGGACCTGGCCGTACGCCTGCGCAACGAGATCATCCAGCCGATCCGCGCCGAGGGCCGGGCGGTGCGGGTGGGTGCCAGTTTCGGCATCGGATGGGCACACTGCGGCATGACGGCGGACGAAGTCCTGAAATCCGCTGACGAGCGGATGTACGTAGAGAAACGATCTCGTCCCAAAGCACACCGCCGCGCCGGATGATCCGCAGGTCATCGCGCTGATGCGGTCTGAGTCACCCGTTTGGCTCAGCCAGAGCGGGTAGGCTCGACTCTCAATACCTGTACCGCATCCGCCCGCACCTGTTGAGGAGTACCAAGGGATGACGCCCGGCGACAACGGCGCGAGCACGCCCGAGGACGACGACCCGTTCGGCTACCTGTACGCCGATGGTCAGGCCCGAGGCGCCCAGCCGCCGTCCGGCTCCGGTGGTTACGGCTACCCGAACGCCGTCAGCAGAGTGCGCTCGGTCGGCGAGCGTACGTACGGCGGCCAGCAGCAGGCGCCGCAGGCGCAGCAGTACGGCGGCCAGACCATCCCGCAGCAGCCCGGCGCGGGCTACGGCCAGCAGCCGAACGCGGCCTACCAGGCCCCGGAGACCTTCCCGGGCGGCGCCCCCACCGGCCACCAGGCCCCGCAGACCCCGGGCCGCGGCCGCGGCCCGAACACCAAGGGCCTCCTCATCGGCGCCGTCGCGGTCGTGGCCGCGGTCGTCATCGGCATCAGCTTCGCGATGATGAATGGCAACGGGGACGACAACAAGGCAAGCGGCGGCGCCTCCCCTTCCACGTCCACGTCCCAGAGCGCCTCCCCGTCCCCGTCGAGCACCAGCTCGGTGTCGGCGTCCGGCGATATCGCGCCGGTCGACGCGAAGACCTTCCACCTGGACGGCGGCGCGAGCACGGCCTCGGACGTCAAGGGCGCGAAGTCCGACGGCGGCATCTACGTCACCAACTTCAACCAGACCGGCGCCGGCGTCACCTGGACGGTCAACGGCATCCCGTCGGAAGGTCTCTACACCGTCTACGCGCACTACAGCGCCGTACAGGACGAGAGCATGACGCTGTCCATCAACGGCAAGACGTTCGGCAGCAAGTTCCCCCTGAACAACTACACGGGCCAGAGCGACCCGACCAAGGCCTGGACGACCAGCTTCACGTACCCCACCCTCACCAAGGGCACCAACGTCATCTCCCTGTCCTGCCAGAGCGGCGACAGTTGCGACGTCCTGCTGGACCAGATGTGGCTGAGGCAGGGCAAGCACACGAACAAGGACTAAGCGGCCGCAGGCCCACCGGTCACCGTGACCTGGCCGAGCAGCTTCTCGTAGGCCGCCCGGTCGAACTCCCCCGCCGCGGCGGCCCGTACGGTCGCCGCCGACAGCGCCACCGCGCGGGCCAGCCGGTCCGGCCAGGGGAGTTGTCCGACCAGGCCGGAGAGCAGGCCGGCCACCGCCGAGTCGCCCGCGCCGGTCGGGTTGCCGTGCTCGCGGGCGGGTGGGGCGGCATGCCAGCGGCCCTCCGGGGTGAGCGCCAGCAGGCCCTGCGAGCCCAGCGAGGCGACGACCGCACGCGCCCCGCGTCGGCGGGCGTCCTGGGTGGCGCGTATCGGCTCGTGGGAGCCGGTGAGTTCGGCCAGTTCGTCGGCGTTCGGCTTCACCAGGTCCGGGCGGGCGGCCACCCCGCGCCGCAGCGGCTCCCCGCTGGTGTCGAGGAGTACGGGGACACCAGCGGAACGGGCCGCCCTTATCAGTCCGGCGTACGCCCCCACCGGCACCCCCGGCGGCAGGCTGCCGCACAGCGCCACCGCCGAGGCGCCGGTGAGGAGTTCCTCGTAGTGGTCCAGGAAGGTGCCCCACTCGGCGGGCGCTATCTGCGGACCGGGCTCGTTCAACTGGGTCGTGTCGCCGGTCAGTTCGTCCACGACGGCGATGGTGCGACGGGTCGGGCCGGTGACCGTCAGCAGCGCGTCCCGCACGCCCGGTGTCTCGGCGAGGCGCTCCCGTACCGCCCGCCCGGTCGCGCCGCCCGCGAAACCGGTCACCGTCGTCTCGTGCCCGAGCGCGGCCAGTACCCGGGCCACGTTCACGCCCTTGCCGCCCGCCCGTTCGGCCACGTCGGAGACACGGTGCGAACGGTGCGGGCGCAGCGCTCCGACCCGGTAGGTGATGTCGAGAGCGGTGTTGAGTGTGACCGTGAGGATCACCGGGCCGACCTCCCTCGCATATGCCCGTGCCATCGGTGGGGAGGCACGATCATGCCAAAGAGACGGCGACCGGCCTAGTCGCCGTCTCCCAAGAGATGGTCGCGGTCAGGGCAGTTCGGGTGCGACCACCCAAGTACCCTTCCGCATCACGCCCTTCAGCGTGAAGTCCGCGTCCAGGACGAGCAGGTCCGCGTCCTTGCCGGGCTCCAGGGAGCCGACGCGGTCGTAGAGGCCCAGCAGCCGGGCCGGGTTGGCGGACAGGGCGGCGACGGCGTGCTCGACGGGGAGCCTGTCGACGGTCACCGCCCGCCGCAGCGCGCGGTCCAGCGTCAGCGTGGAGCCGGCGATGGCACCGCTGTCCGCGAGCCGGGCGACTCCGTCGGTGACCTCCACCTCCAGCGGGCCCAGCAGATAGCGGCCGTCGCCGAAGCCGGCCGCGTCCATCGCGTCCGTGATGAACGCGACCCGGTCCGGTCCCGCGTGATGGAAGGCCAACTGGAGTGCGGCGGGGTGGAGATGGGTGCCGTCGTTGATGAGCTCGACCATGACCCGCTCGTCCTCCAGGAGGGCGGCGATCGGGCCGGGGGCGCGGTGGCCGATCTGCGGCATCGCGTTGAAGAGGTGGGTGGCGACGGTGGCGCCCGCGTCGATCGCCTCGACCGTCTGCTCGTACGTCGCGTCGGTGTGGCCGACGGCGGCGATCACACCGTGCTCCGCGAGGAGCCGTACCGAGTCGATACCGCCGGGGAGTTCGGTGGCGAGCGTGACCATCTTCGCGTGTCCGCGCGCCGCGTCGAGCAGCTTGCGGACCTCCGCCGGGTCCGGGTGCCGCAGCAGCCCCTCGGAGTGGGCGCCCTTGCGGCACGGGGAGATGAAGGGGCCCTCGAAGTGGATGCCGGCGATCTCGCCCTGCTCGGCGAGCTCGGAGAGGAGACCGGCCTGACGGGCCAGGACGTCCATGTCGTCGGTGACGGTGGAGACGACGAGGGTGGTCGTGCCGTGCAGGCGGTGCGTGCGGACGCCGGTGAGGACCTGGTCCGCGGTGCCGGAGCTGAAGGAGGCTCCGCCGCCGCCGTGGTTGTGGAGGTCGACGAATCCGGGCAGGAGCCAATGGCCGGTGAGGTCGATGACCTGGGCGTTCTCGGGGACGTCGGCGGCGATTTTCGTGCCGTCGACGGCGAGTCGGCCATTTTCGACTACTCCGGTAGGGAGGACCACCCGGGCACCGGAGAGCACCAGTCCGTGGTCTGCGGGCTGCGGGTCCGTGGGGGCTGGTCGCGCAGTTCCCCGCGCCCCTGACGGGGCGCTGTCGTGCGGCTCGTTCGCAGCCATCAGGGCTTTACCTCCGGAGTGGTCGTGGCTAGTAGGTCCTGGGCGAGCAGGCCCGCCCCCAAGCAACCGGCCGTGTCTCCCAACTCGGCCGGGACGATCGCCGGGAGCTTCTGGAACGTCACCCGGTTTTCCACCGCCTCCCGCAGCGGGTCGAACAGGACGTCTCCCGCCTCCGCCAGGCCGCCGC
Organism: Streptomyces sp. NPDC054770; assembly: GCF_053611985.1. Taxonomy (NCBI): domain Bacteria; kingdom Bacillati; phylum Actinomycetota; class Actinomycetes; order Kitasatosporales; family Streptomycetaceae; genus Streptomyces; species Streptomyces sp. NPDC054770. The sequence continues at coordinate 128,836 of NZ_JBSHBL010000005.1, read as the reverse complement.
CGATGATGAGGACCCCCGGGTCCAGCAGGGTGACGGCCGTGACCAGGCCGTCGGCCAGTGCGGCCACCGCCTCCCCCCACACTCGGACGGCGTTCGGGTCGCCGGACGTGACGGCCTTGGCGCAGTCCGCCGCGTCCGCGTCCGGGCCGCCCCCGGCCTTCGCCCACGCCTCGCTCACCGCGGCCGCCGACGCGTACCGCTCCAGACAGCCGCGCTGCCCGCACGGACAGGGGGCACCCTGCGGTCGTACGACGATGTGGCCGATCTCGCCCGCGAAGTCGTGCGCGCCCGACTCCATCCGGCCGTCCAGACCGAAGCCGCCCGCGATCCCGGTGCCGAGGGCCACGAAGAAGAAGCGGTCCGCGCCCCGGCCCGCGCCGAGCCGGCCCTCCGCCAGGCCGCCGGTGCGCACGTCGTGGCCGAGGGCGACCGGGATGCCGAGGCGGTCGGCGAGCAGGGCGCGCAGCGGGACGTCGCGCCAGCCGAGGTTGGCCGCGTAGACCGCGACGCCGGCGCGTTCGTTGACGATGCCGGGCACCGCCACGCCGGCCGCGGCCGCCGGCTCGCCGAGCTGCTGCTCGCCGTACGCCCGCAGTTCGGCGGCGAAGCCGAGGATGGCGGCGACGACGGCGTCGGGGCCGCGGTCCCGGCCGGTCGCGCGACGGTCCTGGTGGAGCAGCCGGCCGTCCGGGCCGACCAGCGCGGCCTTCATTCCGGTGCCACCCACGTCCAGGGCGATGACATGTCTCACGGGGACAGTGTGGCCCGTCGACCCGCAATAGGTCTAGTCCACTTGCGTGGTGTAGACCTTATAGGTCAGACATATTGAACGGCGAGACAGTTGGACAGGGGCAGTAGACGTGCGGCGGCGTAGGGCAGGAATGATCGCGGTGGTGTCCGCAACGGGCATGACGGCGGTTCTCGGTGGGTGTGGGACGACGGGATCCTCGGACGTCACCCTCAGACTCGTCGCCGCCGACTACGGAGACTCCGCCGCCAACAGTTCCCAGAAGTACTGGGACAAGCTGGTCAAGGCCTACGAGGCCCAGCACTCCGGGGTGAAGGTCGACGTCACCGTCTACTCGTGGAACGACGTCGACCGCAAGGTCAAGGACATGGTCGACGCCGGCCAGGCCCCCGACCTGGCGCAGATCGGCTCGTACGCCGACTACGCGGCCGCCGGCAAGCTGTACGAGGCCGGTGACCTGCTCTCCATCCCGGTCCAGGCCGACTTCCCGTCCCAGCTCGCCGAGGCCGGCCAGTGGAACCACGCGCAGTACGGCATACCTTTCGCCGCGTCTACGCGCGTCCTCTTCTACAACAAGACCCTCTTCTCCGAGGCCGGCATCACCACCGCGCCCACCACCTGGAACGAACTCGCGGCCGACGCGAAGGCGCTCAAGGCGGACGGCGTGAAGTACCCGTACGCGCTGCCGCTCGGTCCCGAGGAGGCGCAGGCGGAGACCATGCAGTGGCTGCTCAGCGGCGGCAGCGGCTACACCGACGACACCGGCACGTACACGATCGACTCCTCGCAGAACATCGACACCCTCACCTGGCTCAAGGACGAGCTGGTCGGCAAGGGCCTGACCGGCCCGGTGGCCCCCGCCAAGCTGAACCGCGCGACCGCGTTCGCCGCCTTCGCCGACGGCCAGGTCGGCATGCTCAACGGCCACCCCACGCTGATCAAGCAGGCCGAGAAGAAGGGCGTGAAGTTCGGCGCGGTTCCGATGCCGGCCCGGGCCGGCCAGAGCACCCCCACCGCGTCCATGGGCGTCGCCGACTGGATGGCGGCGTTCAAGCAGAACGGCCACGCCGAGCAGGTCGGCGACTTCCTGAACTACGTCTACAGCGAGAAGAACGTGCTCGCCTTCTCCCGCGAGTACGGCCTGCTGCCGGTCACCACGTCCGCCTCCCAGACGATGACGGACTCCACGCAGGCCGAGGACAAGCAGCTGCGCCCGTTCCTGGAGCAGCTGCCCACGTCCGAGCTCTACCCTGCGGGCAAGACCTCCTGGGCCGCGATCAGTGCCGACATCAAGAAGCGGATCGGTACGGCGGTGAGCCCGGGCGGCAGCCCGACCGGCGTGCTCACCGCGCTCCAGGCCGAGGCGGCGACGGCCGACAGCCGTACGGCGGCGGGCGGCTGAGCGCTACGGTTCTCGGCATGGACCGGCACGAACTGGGCGAGCGCGAGCAGGCCGTCCTCGCCCTCGAACGCCGGGGCTTCTCCAGCCCCGGCGCCAAGGAACGCGCGATACGCGAGGAACTGGACCTGGCTCCGGTGCGCTACTACCAGCTCCTGAACGCCCTGCTGGACGACGAGCGCGCCCTGGCCCACGACCCGGTGACGGTGAACAGGCTGCGCAGGGTACGGGAGGCGCGGCGCTCGGAACGCTGAGGCATCGTCCCGAGGCCTGCGGGCCGGTGGGGGCTGGTCGCGCCCACGCGGCGGAGCCGCATATCGGCACAGCCCCGCGCCCCTTCGGGGCGCGCCCGCTTGCGGGGCGTTGCTCGGATAGTGTCGGCTCATGGGAACCCACATCACGGAACCCCTCCCGACGCCGCGCACCTCGGCCGGTCGTGACGGTCTCGCCGCGCTTCTCGCGGAGCCCCGGTCGGCCCTCGTCGGTCTCGACTTCGACGGGACCCTCGCGCCGATCGTGGCCGACCCCGAGCAGGCCCGGGCCCACCCGGACGCCGTACCGGTGCTTGCCGCGCTCGCCCCGAAGGTGGCCGCCGTCGCCGTGGTCACCGGCCGCCCGGCCGAGGTGGCCGTCCGCTACGGCGGCTTCGACGGCGTGCCCGGCCTGGAACACCTCGTCGTCCTCGGCCACTACGGCGCCGAACGCTGGGACGCGGCGACCGGCGAGCTCACCGCACCGCCCCCGCACCCCGGCATCGCCGCCGTCCGCGCCGAACTCCCCGCCCTCCTCGACCGCGCCGGAGCCTCCCAGGGCACCTGGATCGAGGAGAAGGGCCGGGCCATCGCGGTCCACACCCGCCGCGCCTCCGACCCCCAGGCCACCTTCGAAGCCCTCCGCACCCCCCTGACCGACCTGGCCACCCGGCACGCCCTGATCGTCGAACCGGGCCGCCTGGTCCTGGAACTCCGCCCCCCGGGCATGGACAAGGGCGTGGCGCTGCGCGAGTACGCCCGCCACATCTCCGCCGGCTCGATCCTCTACGCCGGCGACGACCTCGGCGACATCCCCGCCTTCACCGCCGTCGAAAAACTCCGCGAGGAGGGCATCCCGGGCCTGTTGGTATGCAGCGGCAGCACGGAGGTGACAGAGCTGGCAGACCGCGCCGACGTGGTGACGGACGGCCCGGAGGGAGTAGTACGCCTACTGAGAAGCCTGGCAGCTCTGAGCGCCCCTTAGCCGTAGCGCCCCTTAGGGGCGCGGGGCTGCATCGATTTGCGGCTCCGCCGCGTGGGCGCGACCAGCCCCCACCGCCGCGCAGCCGAATCACTACCCGCCCAACGCCTCAAGCTGCTCAAGAAACCACCGCGCCGGCGGCAACGCCGTAGCCGCCTCGGCCAACCTCTTGCATCGCTCCGCCCGCTCCTCCACGGGCATGCCCAACGCCCGCTGCAAAGCGTCCGCCGTCCCCCCGATGTCGTACGGGTTCACCACCACCGCGTCCTCGCCCAACTCCTCGTACGCCCCCGCCTCCCGCGACAGCACCAGCACGCACCCCTCGTCCGACACCACGGGGATCTCTTTCGCGACCAGGTTCATGCCGTCCCGGATCGGGTTCACCAGTGCCACGTCGGCCAGCCGGTACGCCGCCAGCGACCGTGCGAAGTCGTCCTTGACGTGCAGCACCACCGGCCTCCAACCCGCCGTTCCGTAGGCGGCGTTGATCTCGTCCGCGACCCGCTGCACTTCCGCCGTGTAGTCGCGGTACACGGACAGGTCCTGCCGTGACGGGTACGCGAACGCGACATGCACCACCCGTTCCCGCCACTCGGGGTGGTCGTCGAGCAGCTGCCGGTACGCCAGCAGCCCCCGCACGATGTTCTTCGACAGCTCCGTCCGGTCGACCCGGACGATGGTCCTGCGCCCCTCGCCGCCGATCTCCTCGCGCAGCGCCCGCATCCGCTCGTCCACGTCCGGCTCGTGCGAACGCTTCCGCAGGAAGTCCGCGTCGGCCCCCAGCCCGTGCACCCCGATCCGGGTCTCCCCGGAGGAGGGGATCCCAGGGCCCAGCACCGCATGACAGCAGGTGACGAACGCGTCCGCCCACCGCCGGGTCAGGAACCCCGCGTGGTCGGCGCCCAGGATCCCGCTCAGCAGCTCCGCCGCGATGTCGTCGGGGAGGAGCCGGAAGTAGTCCGGCGGTGCCCAGGGGGTGTGGGAGAAGTGGCCGATCCGCAGGTCGGGGCGGAGGCGGCGGAGCATCCGGGGGGCCAGTGCCAGGTGGTAGTCCTGGATGACCACCACCGCACCCTCCGCCGCCTCCTGCGCCAGCGCCTCCGCGAACGCCCGGTTGTAGGCCTGGTACGACCCCCACTGCCGCCGGAACTCCGCGTCGAAGACGGGCTCCAGCGGGGTCTGGTAGAGCATGTGGTGGACGAACCAGAGGACCGAGTTCGCGATGCCGTTGTACGCGTCGGAGAAGACGTCCGCGTCGATGTCGAGCATCCGGACCTGCTGCCCGCCGCTGTCCTCGGCCGGCAGCCGGCCGCCCCCGGCCCGCCGTACCGCCTCCCGGTCACCGTCGCTCAGCGCCGCGCACACCCACACCGCGTCCGCGTCCGGCCCGATCGCCGACAGCCCGGAGACCAGCCCGCCGCCGCCCCGTCTGGCGCGCAGCGAACCGCCCTCGCGCAGCTCGTACGAAACCGGTCCGCGATTGGACGCGACCAGCACCTCGGCACCGCCGGTGGAAGCCATACGCCACAACCTAGCCCGGCCCGGAAACGCTCAAACGTACGGCCACCTCCGACGCGCCGCCGTATACGGCCGTACGACGAACTCACGCCACGAACTCACGCCACGGATTCACGCCACGGATTCACGCCACCTTGCGTTCGGCGTACTCCGCGATCTCCGCCATCGGCGGCCGTTCCTCCGTGTCCACGGAGTACGTGCGCGGCTCGAAGCCGTCCTCGCCGCGTTCGAACTGGGTGAGGGCGGGGCGGATCAGATGGCCGCGGGCCAGCCGCAGCTGGGCCGTGCGGTAGATCGCGGCGGACATCCGGCCGAGGGCCTGGCCGTCCTGGTGGCGGTGTTTGCGGACCCCCACGTCGACCTGCGCCAGCGCGTCGAGCCCCACCAGGTGCAGGGCGTCGACCAGCATGCCCAGCTCCACGCCGTAGCCGACCGGGAAGGGAAGCTGTTCGAGCAGGGTGCGGCGGGCCGCGTACTCGCCGCCGAGCGGCTGGACGAAACCGGCCAGCTGCGGCCAGTGCATGTTCAGCAGCGGGCGGGCCATCAGTTCGGTGACCCGGCCGCCCTGTCCGGCGGCGCCGCCGAGCGGGCGGTCGTACATCGCCTTGACCAGGTCCACGTCCGGATCGGTGAGGAGCGGGCCGACGATGCCGGTGACGAAGTCGGAGGAGAAGTCGCGCAGGTCGGCGTCGATGAAGCAGACGATGTCCCCGGAGGTGACCAGGAGCGAGCGCCACAGGACCTCGCCCTTGCCGGGGACGGCGGGAATGCGGGGCAGGATCGCGTCACGGTGCACGACGCGGGCGCTGGCCGCCGCGGCGACGGCCGCGGTGCGGTCGGTGGAGCCGGAGTCGACGACCACGATCTCGTCGACGAGCGGCACCTGCTGCATGAGGTCATGGCGGATGATCGCGACGATGTCGCCGACGGTCTCCTCCTCGTTGAGCGCGGGCAGCACGACGCTGACCGTCTGCCCGGAGGACCGTTTGGCTGCCATCACCTTGTGCAGGGGACGGTCGGTCACGGACCAGGAGCGGGTGGCCAGCCAGCGCTCGACTTCTTCCAGCACGGTCAGCGGCTCCTCACTGTCACGGTCACACGACGAGGTGTGATCCATCTCGCGGTTCGGACGACTCACTCAACTGTCCTGGCCTTCGGTTACAGTCTTGAACAACGCCGATGACCATCGCATGTCCTGGGGTCACCCGGCGTTGACAACCGCATACAGCTCATCCAGAGGGGCAGAGGGAAACGGCCCGTTGAAGCCCCGGCAACCCTCCAGTCGGTTACTCGTAGATCGCCGATCAGTGTCGATCGCTCGCGAGGCTCCCGGCTAGGGAAGGTGCCAAATCCGTCTCACGGCGAGATGCGTCGTGAGGAAGATGAGGAGAAAGGGCCTCGCCTCACATGGCTGTGCAGACTGTTGCAAGCACCACGGAATCCACCGTCGACCTCGGTCCCGCCACCGCTCTGAGCTGCCGCGAGTGCGGTCACCGGGTGCCGCTCGGCCCGGTGTTCGCCTGCGAGGAGTGTTTCGGCCCGCTGGAGATCGCGTACGACTTCTCGGCCTACGACACCGAGGAGCTCCGCAAGCGGATCGAAGCGGGTCCCGCGAACATCTGGCGCTACGCGCCGCTGCTGCCCGTCCCCGCGGACGTGGCGACCAAGCCGAACATCAACCCCGGCTGGACCAAGCTCGTCCAGGCCGACAACCTCGCGCGCGAGCTGGGCGTCGACGCCGGCAAGCTCTTCGTGAAGGACGACTCCGGCAACCCGACGCACTCCTTCAAGGATCGCGTCGTCGCCCAGGCCATCGAGGCCGCCCGTGCCTTCGACTTCACCACCCTCTCCTGCTCCTCCACCGGCAACCTGGCCGGCGCGGTCGGTGCCGCCGCCGCCCGGGCCGGCTTCCGCTCCTGCGTGTTCATCCCGCACGACCTGGAGCAGGGCAAGGTCGTCATGGCCGCGGTCTACGGCGGCGAGCTCGTCGGCATCGAGGGCAACTACGACGACGTGAACCGTTTCTGCTCCGAGCTGATCGGCGACCCGGCCGGCGAGGGCTGGGGCTTCGTCAACGTCAACCTGCGGCCGTACTACGCGGAGGGCTCCAAGACCCTGGCGTACGAGATCTGCGAGCAGCTCGGCTGGCAGATCCCGGACCAGCTGGTGATCCCGATCGCCTCCGGCTCGCAGCTCACGAAGATCGACAAGGGTCTGCAGGAGCTGATCAAGCTCGGTCTTGTCGAGGACAAGCCGTACAAGATCTTCGGTGCCCAGGCCGAGGGGTGCTCGCCGGTGTCGGTGGCCTACAAGGAGGGCCACGACGTGGTCCGCCCGCAGAAGCCGAACACCATCGCCAAGTCGCTCGCCATCGGCAACCCGGCCGACGGGCCGTACGTCCTCGACATCGCGCGGCGCACCGGCGGCGCGGTGGAGGACGTGAACGACGAGCAGGTCGTCGACGCGATCAAGCTGCTCGCGCGGACCGAGGGAATCTTCGCGGAAACCGCCGGCGGGGTGACGGTTGGAGTCACCAAGAAGCTCATTGAGAATGGGTTGATTGATCCGGCGAAGACGGTCGTTGTACTCAACACCGGTGATGGACTGAAGACGCTGGACGCCGTCGCGGGTACCGGGCTCACCGCGACCATTCGCCCGAATCTGGAGTCTTTCCGCGAAGCCGGGCTCGCCTGAGTCCCCCGAGAAATAGGGCGTTGCCCAGACCGGAGGTAAAAACGTGAGCGTCACCGTTCGCATCCCCACCATCCTGCGCACCTACACCGGCGGCCAGGCCGAAGTCACCGCCGAAGGCGCCACCCTCGGCGAGGTCATCTCCGACCTGGAGAAGAAGCACACCGGGATCTCCGCGCGCGTCCTGGACGACCAGGGCAAGCTGCGCCGGTTCGTCAATGTGTACGTCAATGACGACGACGTGCGGTTCGAGCAGGGCCTGGAGACCGTCACCCCGGACGGGGCCGGCGTCTCCATCATCCCGGCCGTCGCCGGCGGCTGACCCGCCGACCCGCTGACCTGCATGACAGGCTGATCGAATGACCGAACATTACCTTCGGTAACGCCGATCACCGAGTGTTCATCCGATTGCCCCCTCCGTGAGAGAAGTGGAGGGGGCAATTCTGTGGGGTTGAGCGCGGTAGAGTTGGGGAACGCGGTCCCGATCTCCAGGTCGGAAGCCCCGAATTCATACCGCAGGCCCGACAAGAAGTAGCCAAAGTGCACGGGTTGAATGCGGCTTTTGTGGCCTTTATAGAGCCCGACTTGCCCTGAATTCGGCCGAATTCTCGCTACATTCCGGACCGCGCCCGTCCAGAATTCTCGTCCGATTGACCTGTTGCAGAGGGCAGTTGGACAGATACATTCAGCCGCGGTCGACGCGTTCCGGCGCACGCCCCCAACCATTGGGGGGTGAGGTCTGACCCGGATCCGCGAAGTGTGGATCTGTGCAAGGGCCAGTAATAGGGGAGTTAGGCATGGCTCAGGGCACCGTCAAGTGGTTCAACGCGGAGAAGGGGTACGGCTTCATCGCGGTCGACGGTGGTGCGGATGTTTTCGTCCACTACAGCGCGATCCAGATGGACGGGTACCGCACCCTGGAGGAGGGTCAGCGAGTCGATTTCGAGATCTCGCAGGGCCAGAAGGGGCCGCAGGCGGACATGGTCCGGCTGGCGACCGGCTGAAGCACGCGCCGACTGACAGCGACGTTCTTCTGTACTTCTTCGAAGGGCTCGTGCCTCCCGGGGTACGGGCCCTTCGGCATGTCCGAGCACCTCTTCGCCACCTCTTCGGCCCCTCTTCATTCACCTCTTCGCCCGTCTCTCCGCCCCTCTCTTCGGCCCCAGTCCTCGAGAGCCGCTTGCACTCGCCTAGGGCGAGTGCTAATCATTGGCGTTAGCACTCTGAAGGTGAGAGTGACAACGAAGGACCGGGTCGGTGAGGCCCGCAGGCCGGGTGGGGCAAGGAACCCACGGGTCGGCGAGCCGTCCGTCGCGGGCGCGGGCGCGGTCCTGAAGACTCACCCCCAGTCCTGGAGGGACCACTTCACATGGCCAAGATCATCGCGTTCGACGAGGAGGCGCGGCGCGGCCTTGAGCGCGGTATGAACCAGCTCGCCGACGCCGTCAAGGTCACCCTCGGCCCCAAGGGCCGCAACGTCGTCCTTGAGAAGAAGTGGGGCGCCCCCACGATCACCAACGATGGTGTGTCCATCGCCAAGGAGATCGAGCTGGAGGACCCGTACGAGAAGATCGGCGCCGAGCTGGTCAAGGAAGTCGCCAAGAAGACGGACGACGTCGCCGGTGACGGTACGACCACCGCGACCGTGCTCGCCCAGGCCCTGGTCAAGGAAGGCCTGCGCAACGTAGCCGCCGGTGCCAACCCGATGGCCCTCAAGCGCGGTATCGAGAAGGCCGTCGAGGCGGTCTCCGGTGCCCTCCTGGAGCAGGCGAAGGACGTCGAGACCAAGGAGCAGATCGCCTCCACGGCCTCCATCTCCGCCGCCGACACCCAGATCGGCGAGCTCATCGCCGAGGCCATGGACAAGGTCGGCAAGGAAGGCGTCATCACCGTCGAGGAGTCCCAGACCTTCGGTCTGGAGCTGGAGCTCACCGAGGGTATGCGCTTCGACAAGGGCTACATCTCGGCGTACTTCGCCACCGACATGGAGCGTATGGAGGCGTCCCTCGACGACCCGTACATCCTGATCGCCAACTCGAAGATCGGCTCCGTCAAGGACCTGCTCCCGCTCCTGGAGAAGGTCATGCAGTCGGGCAAGCCGCTGCTGATCATCGCCGAGGACGTCGAGGGCGAGGCCCTGTCGACCCTGGTCGTCAACAAGATCCGCGGCACCTTCAAGTCCGTCGCGGTCAAGGCCCCGGGCTTCGGCGACCGCCGCAAGGCGATGCTGAACGACATCGCCATCCTCACCGGCGGCGAGGTCATCTCCGAGGAGGTCGGTCTCAAGCTCGAGAACACGACCCTCGACCTGCTGGGCAAGGCCCGCAAGGTGGTCATCACCAAGGACGAGACCACCATCGTCGACGGCGCCGGCTCGTCCGACCAGGTCGCCGGCCGGGTCAACCAGATCCGCGCCGAGATCGAGCAGTCCGACTCGGACTACGACCGCGAGAAGCTCCAGGAGCGCCTGGCCAAGCTCGCCGGTGGCGTCGCCGTCATCAAGGCCGGTGCCGCGACCGAGGTCGAGCTCAAGGAGCGCAAGCACCGCATCGAGGACGCCGTGCGCAACGCCAAGGCGGCCGTCGAGGAGGGCATCGTCGCCGGTGGTGGCGTGGCCCTGCTCCAGGCCTCCCAGGTGTTCGAGAAGCTGGAGCTGGAGGGTGACGAGGCGACCGGCGCGCAGGCCGTGAAGCTCGCCCTCGAGGCCCCGCTGAAGCAGATCGCCGTGAACGCCGGCCTCGAGGGCGGCGTCGTGGTGGAGAAGGTCCGCAACCTCACCCCGGGTCACGGCCTCAACGCCGCGACCGGCGAGTACGTCGACCTGATCGCCGAGGGCATCATCGACCCGGCGAAGGTGACGCGCTCTGCCCTGCAGAACGCCGCCTCCATCGCCGCGCTGTTCCTCACCACCGAGGCCGTCATCGCCGACAAGCCGGAGAAGGCCGCCGCGGCCGCTCCGGGCGGCATGCCGGGCGGTGACATGGACTTCTGAGCCTGACGGCTCGGCGGTTCCGACGCAGCACCGAGGGCGGCACTCCCTGTTCGACAGGGGGTGCCGCCCTTCGTCGTGCATTCCGTCGTGCGTTGTCGGCCTCGGGGCCGTGTCCGGGGTCACACGGCACCCGCGCGGGACCGGGAATGTGCACGACCGGGCAGGTCGTTGTGCACAGACGTGCACTCGATGCGTGTGCACATACCGTCTGGTATACGACTACCGTCTGATACACGACCTATTCACGAGGAGCCCCCCACGTGACCGTCACCACGCCCCCCGCCTCCCGCGCGGCCGAGATCCTCTCCCGTCCCATCGCCCTGAACGGGCTCACGGTCCCCAACCGGATCGCGATGGCGCCGATGACCCGCCAGTTCAGCCCCGGCGGCATCCCCGGCGAGGACGTGGTCTCGTACTACTCCCGCCGGGCCGCCGCCGGTGTCGGTCTGATCGTCACCGAGGGGACCTACGTCGGCCACGACTCGGCCGGAGGCAGCAGCCGCGTCCCGCGGTTCCACGGCGAGGAGCAGCTGGCGGGCTGGGCGAAGGTCGCCGAGGGCGTGCACGCGGCCGGCGGCACCATCGTCCCGCAGCTGTGGCACATCGGCATGGTCCGCAAGCAGGGCCAGGCGCCGGTCGCGGACGCCCCCGCCGTCGGCCCCTCCGGCATCCGCCTGGACGGCACCGAGGGCGAGGGCAGGGCGATGACCTCGCAGGACCTGGACGACGTGATCCGCGCGTTCGCCGAGGCCGCGGCCGCCGCCGAGCGCATCGGCTTCGACGGCGTCGAGCTGCACGGTGCCCACGGCTACCTGCTCGACCAGTTCCTGTGGGCGGGCACCAACCGCCGCACCGACGCGTACGGCGGCGACCCGGTCGCCCGTACGAAGTTCGCCGCGGAGATCGTGGCGGCCGTACGTGAGTCGGTGTCCCCGGAGTTCCCGGTCATCTTCCGGTACTCGCAGTGGAAGTCCGACAACTACGACGCCCGCCTCGCCGAGACCCCGGAGGAGCTGGAGGCGATCCTCACCCCGCTGGCCGCCGCCGGCGTCGACGTCTTCCACGCCTCGACCCGCCGCTACTGGGTCCCCGAGTTCGACGGCTCCGACCTCAACCTGGCCGGCTGGACCAAGAAGCTCACCGGCCGGCCCACCATCACCGTCGGCTCGGTCGGCCTCGACGGCGAGTTCCTCAAGGCCTTCGCCGGCGAGGGCTCCGCGACCAAGGGCATCGACGACCTCCTCGACAGCCTGGAGCGCGAGGAGTACGACATGGTCGCCGTCGGCCGCGCCCTGCTCCAGGACCCGGAGTGGGCGGCCAAGGTCCTCGCCGGCCGCGCGGACGAGCTCAAGCCGTTCGACGGGGCAGCGCTGCAGACGCTGAACTGACCCCGCCCGTTCGCCCTCGGGCCGGCCGGCGATCCGGCCGGCCCGAGGGCGAGCGCCTGCCCGGTCACAGCCACCCCGCGATGCTCATCACCAGGGCGACCACACCCTGTACGGGCAGGGACAGACAGCCGAAGATCAGTGCCCGGTAGCGCGCGACGTCCGCCCCCCAGCCCCGGTACCTCGCCCAGCCCCAGCTCCCGACGGCGGTCAGGAGGGGGACGAGGGCCGGCACGACATAGCCCGTCGCGAGCAGCGGGACCACGTCGAGCGCCATCAGCACCCCCACCCCGGCCCGCACGCCCCGCGCCTCGCGCGCCTGCGGCCGGCCGAGGTGCATCGCGCCGTAGATCACCGAGTGGACGAGGGCGACGAGCGTGCCGACGACGATCAGGGCCATGGCCTGGTCGCCCAGGGCCGCCAGGAAGTTCCCGAAGAGCAGGGCGTCCAGCAGGCGCGACAGGACGGGGAAGGCCAGCACCCCGGCGGTGATCAGGAGCGAGACGCGCAACTGCCTGAGCAGGCCGGTCATCGCCGTCCGACGGTCGCGTGGGCGGCGTGGGTCGCGTACTTCGTCACGGCTCGGCTCTCCGGTCGGCGGCTGATGCCCAAGGCGCGAGCCGCAGGTCCTCCCGACTCCTGACCTGGCTGAGAACCGCTGCTCCGGGTGGGTGCATTCTATGCGTCGGTCATCGGCCTCTGACGCCCCGCCGAACTCACCGGTACCGTCCCGGCCATGCGGATACTCCATCTCTCTGACACCCACCTGGACCGCACCGACGCTCCCGACAGACGGGGTGTCAACGCCACCGCGTCGCTGCGGCTGATGCTCGACGAACTGCGCCATCTCCAGGGTCTCGACGCGGTCGTCGTCACCGGCGACCTCGCCGACGACGGCGCGGTGGAGGCGTACACGACCCTGCGTACCCTGGTCGGCGCCTACGCCGAGGCCAGGAACGTCCCCGTCCTGTACACCACCGGCAACCACGACGAGCGCGAGGCCTTCGCCAAGGTGCTGGGCAGCGGCCATCTGGACGCCGACGGCACCGATCGCGCCGAGTCGGTGTTCGACTCGCAGACGCGGGCCGCCGTGAGCACGGTCGGCGGCCGGCGCTTCGTCACCCTGGATTCGCTGGTGCCGGGGAAGGTCTACGGCCGCCTCGGCGCGCCCCAGCTGGAGTGGCTGCGCGAGGTGCTGCGCACCCCGGCCGAACACGGCACGGTCCTGGCCTTCCACCACCCGCCCCTCGCCCTGGACATCTCGCCGACCCAGCAGGTCTTCGGACTGCGCGACCCCGGCGACCTCGCGGCCGTGGTCCGGGGCAGCGACGTACGGGTGATCCTCACCGGCCACTACCACCTCCAGCTCTTCGGGCTGCTGGAGTCGGTGCCGGTGTGGGTGACGCCCGGGGTGGTCAACCGGATCGACCTGACCGTGGCGCCCGGCGGCGAGCGGGCGGTGCGCGGGGCGTCGGCCTCGCTGGTGGAGCTGGACGGGCCCGCGAGCCCGATGTTCCACACCTTCCATGCGCGGGATCCACGGGCCCATGAGACGGTGTACGAGATCGACGAGGCGCAGGCCAGGGCGTTCGTGGCCCGGCACGGCTGACCTGTATTCACCCCAACGGGTGAGGGGTGTTCGGCACTCGTGCGAAGTGCCGGACGTTTCATCAGTGACCGGCCGTGAAACGGCGGCGAGCAGCCGAAAAGGTGGCGATCATGATCACGAACGAGTCCTCCGAGCACCGCGAGCCGGCTTCCGCTGCCGAGGACCCCGTCGTGCGCACCACCGCCGGTGCCGTGCGCGGCCGGCAGGAGGACGGCCTGGCGGTCTTCCGGGGGATACCGTTCGCCGAACCCCCGGTGGGAGCGGCCAGGTTCGCGGCACCGCGCCCGGCGCGGCCCTGGGACGGGACGCGTGCGGCGCATGCCTTCGGCCCGCCGCCCCCGCAGGACCTGGGCATCCAGGGACGCACGGGAGTCCTGGAGGCCCCCGAGGGCGACGACTGGCTGACGGTCAACGTGTGGACACCCGCCCCGGACCCGGCCGCCCGCCGCCCGGTGATGGTGTGGATCTACGGCGGCGCCTACAAACTGGGCCACTCCGGCAGCCCCGGCTACGACGCGCAGCACATCGCCCGCGACGGCGACGTGGTCGTGGTCTCCCTCAACTACCGCGTCGGCATGGAGGGTTTCGCCCACATCGAGGGGGCGCCGGCGAACCGGGGCCTGCTGGACCAGGTGGCGGCGCTGGAGTGGGTGCGGGAGAACATCGCGGCGTTCGGCGGCGACCCCGACCGGGTCACGGTGTTCGGCGAGTCGGCGGGCGCCGGTTCGGTGGCGTCCCTGCTGGCGATGCCGAGGGCACGCGGGCTGTTCCGGCGGGCGATCGCCCAGAGCGTCCCGGGCACGTTCTTCTCCCTCGACCTGGCCGAGGACATCGGCAGGGCTCTCGCGGCCGAGGCCGGCCTGCGTCCCACGGTGGCCGACCTGGCGGCGACCGACCCGCGCCGGCTGACCGAGGCCGGGCAGGCGCTGGCCGCCAAGATGCCCCAGCGTGTGGACCGTTGGGGCCAGATCGCGCCGACGGTCACCCCGTTCTCCCCGGTGGTCGACGGCGAGGTGCTCCCCGCCACCCCCTGGCAGGCGCTGGCGTCCGGCTCCGCGCGGGACGTGGAGCTGCTCGTCGGTCACAACCGCGACGAGTTCCGCCTGTTCCTGGTCATGAGCGGGATGTACGGCAAGATCACGGAGGAGCAGGCGACCGGCGCCCTGCGCCTGTTCGCACCGGGCGGCGCGGCAGGCGACCTGGCCTACCGCGCCGCCCACCCCGACGCCTCGCCGAGCGAGCTGTACGAACGGGTCCAGACCGACTGGCTGTTCGCCATACCGTCCCTGCGCCTGGCGGAGGCGCAGACCGCGGGCGGCGGCCGGGCCCACCTCTACGAACTGACCTGGGGAGCCCCGGGCAACGGCGGGCTGCTCGGCGCCTGCCACGGCCTGGACATCCCGCTCCTGTTCGGCACGTTCGAGGCGGACCTGGCCAACCTGCTCTGGGCGGACACCGGTGTCACCCCCGAGGCGAAGGCCCTCTCCGCCCGCTTCCGCACGGCGTGGACGTCCTTCGCGGCGACGGGCGACCCGGGCTGGCCGGCGTACGACACCGACACCCGCTCCACCCAGGTCCTGGACACCGCACCGACGGTGACGCCGTACCCGGAGGAGAAGAGCAGGCAGCTGTGGGAGGGATACGACTTCACGCCCTCACCGCTGCTCGGCTGAGCGTCTCGGGCCGACCGGGGCCAGGCGCTCCGCTGGAAGTGCCGCGATGTGCCGTCTGCCGTCTACGGCGCCGTCGTGGCTGGTCGCGCAGTTCCCCGCGCCCCTTTGGGGCGCTGCCGAACCGCAGCGGACTTCGCCGGACCCGCTTAGGCCTTGTCGGCGGGTCCGTTCAGGTCCGCTTCCTCGGGCAGGATCACCATGTCGATCTCCGGCCGCCCGAGCAGCGGGCCCAGCGCCATTCCGCGCTCCGGCGGCCAGAACCGGGGCTCCTCGCCGGGCACGGGGTCGTCCCCGCCCTCCAGCCACAGCCCCTCGCCGCCGCCGGGGGTGAAGAAGGACACCATGCGGACCTGCTCGTCGGTGAGGTTGCGGAACCGGTGCCGGGTGCCCCGCGGGATGAAGACGAAGTCACCGGCGTGCGCCAGGAAGGTCTCCTCGCCGTTCAGGAACTCGACCTCGCCCGCTATGACGTAGAAGGACTCGTCGGCGGCCTTGTGCACGTGTGCCACCGGACCGCCGCCCGGCGGCACCCAGCAGTCCGTGAAGCCCAGGATGCCGCCGGTGGAGTCGGCCGGGGCCAGGGTCGAGTAGACGTCGCCGGACATCCACTTGACCACGCCCTTCTCGGCGGGGACATGCATGACGCGCGGACGGAAGTAGTCCGCGATCTCCGTGTCGTTGTTCGGCGCTGCAGAACTCATGTCATTTCCTTGGAGAAAGTGAGGTGCATCGGTGCGCCGGGCGAGGGGGCACCGCCCGGAGGTCTGTGGTGGTGCGACGCCGCGTAGCCGAACCGCGCGGCGGGTCAGTGGACGCCGTACTCGCGTGCCAGCTGGGCAGCGGCTCCGATGCCACCGGTGAAGGGCTCGCCATGGCCGGGCAGCAGCACGCCCACCGCGGGCAGCTCGTCGAGCCGGTCGAGGGAGGCGAGCGCGGCCCGGCTGTCGTGGGTGAAGCAGCGGCAGACCAGCGTGGGCCCGGTGCGGCCGGAGAACGCGTCGGCGGTGACCAGGGCGTCGCCGGTGAAGAGCAGCCCGCGGTCGGCGAAGAGGTAAGCGGTGCTGCCGGGCGTGTGTCCGGCCAGTACGACGGCCTGCGGGGTGCCCGGCAGGTCCTTCAGCACCAGGTCGGTGTCGAAGACCCGCGCCCCCTGCACGGCGGGAGCGGTGAAGGCCCCGGAGCGGGCCAGCTGGAGCGGGAGGGCGAGTGCGGAGGGCCGGCGCAGCAGGTAGGGGAGCATCGAGCGCTCGGGCTTGGCGTGCCGGTTCACGCTCCGCGGGCCGTCGCGCAGGATGCCGGCGTCCCGCTCGTGGATCCAGATGTCGACGCCGGCCTTCTGGAGGGTGTGGGCCAGGCCGGTGTGGTCGAGATGGCCGTGGGTCAGGAGCACGGCGCGGATGTCGGCGACGGGACGGCCGAGGTCGTCCAGCAGTGCGCCCAGCTGTTCCAGGTGCGCGGGCAGTCCCGCGTCGACCAGGACGAGGCCGTCGGGGTCCTCGATCAGGTAGAAGTTGACGCCGTGATCGCCGAGGCGATGCACGCCGGGTGCCACCTGCACGGGCGCAGGACGGGACATGGGAGCCTCCGGTAACGGAGCTATATTCGATACAGCCGACTGTAACAGATTGAGGGGGTGTGCCGATGCCAGGCGAGACGCCGCGCCGGCCCTACAACTCCGAGCGCCGGCGCGAGGCCGCGCGCCGCAACCGGGCGGCGGTCCTGGAGGCCTGCCGTGAGCTGCTCTTCCAGGACGGCTTCCACGCCACGACCATTCGCGCGGTGGCCGAGCGGGCGGGTGTCTCGGCCGAGACGGTGTACAAGTCGTTCGGCGGAAAACCGGGCATGGTCAAGGCCCTGTGGGACATCACGCTGGCCGGGGACGACGAACCGGTGCCCATGGCGGACCGCCCCCAGACCCGCGAGATCCTGACGACGGCGGACCCGGTCGCCAAGCTCCGGCTCTACGCCGCCTACGTGCGCGGCATCCATGAACGGGTGGCCGCGCTGTTCGCCCTGCTGACCCAGGCCGGCCCGGACGTCGGGGAGATCCTGGCGACCGGCGAGCGGGAGCGGCTGACCGGCGTCACCTCCTTCGTCACGCACTTCGCCGAGGCCGGTGTGCTGCGTCCGGACGCGGACCCGGCCCGCCTCGCGGACGCGGTCTGGGCGCTGGCAGGACCGCAGCTGTTCACCCAGCTCACGGCGGGGCGCGGCTGGTCGGCGGCCGCCTACGAGGAATGGCTGGCCGACACGCTCACCGCCACGCTCCTGCCCCGGGAGCGGTGAGCGTGGGGCCGGTCACGGCAGGATGGAGTCGACGTATCCGCCGTCCACCCGGAGGGCGCCCCCGGTGGTGGCCGAGGCCTGGTCGGAGCTGAGGTAGACGACCATGTGGGCGATCTCCTCCGGTTCGATCAGGCGCTGCAGCAGCGACTGCGGCCGGTGCTCGCGTATGAAGACGCGCTGGGCCTCGTCCCAGGGCAGGTCGCGGTCGACGAGTTCGTAGACGAAGTCCTCGACGCCTCCGGTGTGGGTGGGACCGGCGATCACGGAGTTCACGGTGACGCCGGTGCCGGCGGCCTGCTTGGCGAAGCCGCGGCCCACCGCGAGCAGTGCGGTCTTCGACATGCCGTAGTGGATCATCTCCGCGGGGATGACGACCGCCGAGTCGCTGGCGATGTACTGGATGCGTCCCCACCCGCGTTCGGTCATGCCGGGCAGGAAGAGGCGGGTCAGCCGCACCGCGGCCAGGACGTTCACCTCGAAGTAGCGCCGCCACTCGTCGTCGCTGATCCGCAGGGGGTCCTCGGCGCCGAAGATCCCCAGGTTGTTGACGAGGATGTCGACGTCCGGCAGGACCTCGGCCGCCCGCCGGGCCCCCTCCTCACCGGTCACGTCGGCCGCGACCGGCACGAGATCGGCGCCGGGGGCCTGCTCCGCCAGCCGGGCGACGCTGTCCTCGACGCGCTTCGCGTCCCGGCCGTTGACACCCACCCGGGCCCCGGCGCGGGCCAGGCCGACGGCGATCGCCGCGCCGATGCCCTGCGTGGAGCCGGTGACCAGTGCCGTGCGACCCGTCAGATCGATCTTCATTCTGTCGAACCCCTTCCGTGTACGTGTCCCCGCTCAGGTACCCGGGCCGGCGTCACGACACAAAGGGATCGGGCGTTCAGCGCCTGGATGGCGGTGTGTCACTCCGGCGCCGCCGTGCTGATCCGCTTCTCGAACCAGTGGTGGGCGTACGGCTCGTCGTTGAAGGCGGGGACCTCCTGGAAACCGAAGGAGCGGTAGAGGTTGATCGCGGCGCCGAGCGTCTTGTTGGTGTCGAGGCGCAGGGTGCCGTAGCCGTGCCGGGCGGCCCGCGCCTCCAGTTCGGTCAGGAACCGGCGGGCGAGGCCGAGCCGGCGGGCCTGGGGGGCGACCCACATCCGCTTGATCTCCGCCGGCGCCCCGGGCGGCAGTTTCACCCCCGCGCAGCCGACGGGTTCGCCGTGCAGCCGGGCGACCAGGAACAGGCCGTGCGGCGGTCGTAGTTCACCCGCGTCGGGCAGTCGGCTGCGCGCGGGATCGAAACCGGTGTCGAAGCGCTCCTGCAACTCGGCGAAGTAGGCCAGCAGGCAGTGCCGGGCGTCGGGGTGGCCGGGGTCCACGGCGTCCAGCGTGACCGTCCCGGCGGTCAGCAGCCGGTCGACCTCGGCCATGGCCGCGACCAGCCGGGCGCGCTGTGCGGAGTTGAGCGGCTGGAGCATCGAACCCGCCAGTTCGTCACTGCGGTCGTCGAGCAGGGCGCGCTCGGCCCGCCCCTTCTCGGTCAGCCGCACGGTGCGCACCCGCCTGTCCTGGGGGTGCGGCTCCACCGCCACCAGGCCGTCGCCCTCCAGGGAGCGCAGCAGCCGGCTGACGTACCCGGAGTCGAGCCCGAGCCGCTCCCGCAGCCGTCGCACGTCCTGGCCCCGCTCGCCGATCTCCCAGAGCAGCCGGGCCTCGCCGATCGGCCGGTCGCGGCCCAGGTAGCGGTCGTGGAGCACGCCCACGCGCTCGGTGACGGTCCGGTTGAACCGCCGTACCTGCTCGATCTGCGTCCCATCCATTCTCTGACCTTAGTCAGGGAATGGGGTGCGCGCCATCAGGCGCTACAGGTTGCCGAGCGGTTCGATGTCCACGTGCACGGGGGTGCCCCACACCCGGAGCACCTCGTAGTCGGTGAACTCGTGGACCAGCCGGTAGGCCATGGCCGGCCGGGACCCGCGCCGCTGGGCGGCCAGGTACAGCTCGGCCTCCTGCCGGTCGCGCCGGGGGGTGCCGCACAGCTCCCACTCCCGGCCGTTCCACGCCTCGGGCAGCCAGCGCTGCTGGGGCTGCGGCCGGTCGCCCCGCACTCCGTACCGCGACATGGACGGGCTGACGGACTCGCCCGGAGCGGGGCGGGGCCCACCCGCGTACTCCGACCGCCGCGCGGCCCGCCGCCGGGTCTCGCACAGCAGGCACAGATCAGGAGCGCTCTCGTCCACGGGTCCCTGCGGGTGCTCGGCGCACCGGGTGGTGGGCGCGGCACTGCTGACGCTCTCCTCCAGCAGGTCGAGCGCCCGCCGCAGGTCGTCCTTGACCTCGTGCAGCTTGGCGTCGGTGGTGTCGCCGGTCAGCGCCTCCCCGTGCTCCCCGAGCAGACGAAGGGCCCGGCCCAGGGCGGTGAGCTGGGAGTGGTTCATGGGAACCAGCGTGGCATACGGCGCTGACAACGCCGCCGGAGCGTTCTGAACGTGATGTCAGGTGCTGCGGCCGACTTTGAGCACATAGACCGTCACGGTCTCGCCGTCCGGGCGGTAGAGCACGCGCCAAGTGCCGACGTGCAGGCGGTAGTACCCGGATGATCCCAGTGCGCGAGCCGCCTCCGGACGAGGATCCTCGGCAAGCGCTTGTACCGCCGCGGCAGTCGCCTTGGCGCCCACGGGGTCGATGGTCCGTAGCCGCCGGAACTCGTCCATGGCGTGGTGTTCCCACACCACTGCGTGAATCACGAAGCGACCTCTCGGCGGTCCTCGTCCTCCAATCGGGCCATGAACTCGTCGTGCGCCATCGAGGGCCCGGACGGAGAGGCTTCCCGTGCACGGGCTTCGGCGATGTCCGCATCGTCACGAAGCCGCTGAAGTTCCTCGAGCTCGCTTATGGGGATGAGCGCGGCGGCGGGCTTGCCGTACTCGGTGATCAGGATGTGCTCCTGGCCGTGCCGGACCCGGCCCACGAGCTGACCGAGCTGGTTCCGGGCCTCCACAAGCGGATACGTCTCCATGAGGAAACTGTACACACCTGCGGGTGTGTGCAGTGCGTGCGCGGGAGTGGTCATGCGGGTGTCCTCTCTCGTCGTTCGTTCATCGCGCCGCGGATCTCCGCGACGCGGGACCGGACCTCGGAAGGTGACAGGGGCGTGTTGGGGCTGCTGGGGGCGCGTTCGCCCCGGCATGCGCCGCAGATGCCGCCCGGCAGGGCCTCCGGGCGGCCCGGGGCGCCGCACTTCGCACACTCCAGGATCCGGAGAGGCGGACGAGCGGGCGGTCGTACCGGCTCGGGTGGGAGCTTGTCCGTGAGGCGTTTGCGGAGCAGGGCGGCCGGGTGGTGGACGGGGGAGGGGAGACCGCTGGTCAGGGCCTGGAGCGCGTGTTCGTCGGTGGCGCCGCGGACGAACCACTCCGTGAGCAGTGGGGCGAGGGCGGCGCAGTCGGCCTGGGAGAGCGACAGCGCGGGTGCGGTACGGCCGAGGGCCGCGAGGAGGATGTGGGCGCGGCTGCGGGTGGGGCGGGCCCGGTCGGGAGGCTGGTCCGGCTCCGGTACGGCGCCTCGCGTGAACGCCGCCCACCAGTCATCGTCGCGTGCGGTACGGGACCACCACGATCGGGTGATCCAGCGTCGGCTCCCCGAGTCGGCCAGATGTTCCCGGCCCCGCCTCAAGTGCCCGGCCCGCTGCAGGTTGTTGAGGGCGGTGCGCAGGGCGCACTGACCGTACGGGAGCTGCGTGGCCAGCGTCTTCACGGAGATGTCGGCGCCGTCGGGGAGCCGGTCGACATACGCGGCGATGGCGGCTTCGCGGGGTGGGAGGTGGGCGAAGTCGTGGGCGGTGCGACGGTGTTGGCCGGGCGCGGACCGCTTGCCGTACCCCGGGTTGGCCATGGGGTGCGAGGTGGCGTGCGCGGGCAGAGGGGCGGCACTAAGCTGGCTGTCAGCCATGGGGATCGCTTGTTCCGATCTCGTTGGTCAAGCCCCCGCAGGTGTTGGTAGCGCCTGACGGGGGCTGTTCTGTTCGTTATGCGGGCACGCTAGACGATCGTGACTGTGTGTGGCAA
This sequence comes from Streptomyces sp. NPDC054770, assembly GCF_053611985.1. Lineage (NCBI taxonomy): Bacteria > Bacillati > Actinomycetota > Actinomycetes > Kitasatosporales > Streptomycetaceae > Streptomyces > Streptomyces sp. NPDC054770. The sequence goes on along the minus strand of NZ_JBSHBL010000005.1, from coordinate 107,250 downwards.
ACCGATCGCGTGCCGTCAACTCTCAGGGTGGGAGGGCGGGTTGAGACCCTCCACCCATTCCGTGAAAAGAGGGCTCGGAGCTGGACGCTTGAGCCTCGGGGCGTAAGCCTCAGGACGGTTGAGGGACTTCGGCGACGAGGGTGTAGAGCTCGACGATGACGCCGTCCTTGCAGTGGGCGATGTCCATTCCCGTCACGACGGGCGGTTCGCCGGCCGGGCCGTAGACGAAGCCGAGGTGGCCTAGGTCGTCGAGGACGGAGACGGGGCCGGCGGGCCGGAAGACCCAGCCCGGGGTCTGCGCAAGCAGCTCTGTGGCGCGCTCGGCGAAAGCCTCGCGGCCACGGTTCACGCGGTCTGGCTCGTGCCACACCACGTCCTCGGCGTACGTCTCGGCGATGGCCGCGTTGCGGCGCTCGGCGTCCGGTTCGTTGAAGACGCCGAGCAGGTCACGGCGCATCAGGTCGGCGACGGTGCTGGTCATGGGCGGCCCTTCGGGGGGTGGCGGTCACTTCATTCCGCTACGTCCACGAAGTACGCCGGATACTTGGAGGTCGCTGCTGCCTTGCAGTTCCGCATGAAGAAGCCCCCGTCTCCAGGACTTCGTCCAGCAGCCGCGCGTACTCCGGCTGCATCCGCCGACTCCCCGCCTCCAACAGTGGGACTGTCCGGCGGGTTCGCTGGAGCCGGCGCCGCCGGAGGAGGTGCTGCGGGCACAGGTGCAACGGGTCAACAGGGCGCGGCGGCTGCCTTGTTGAGTGCGGTCAGTCCGGTCTCTCCTCGCGTGTCCTGGTGAGCAGCTCGGCGGCCTGCCGGCGGTGTCTGCGGGGGAGGGTGGGGTCGGCGACGAGTTCGCCGAGGACCGGCCGCGCTCGCTGCGGGTCGATCCCTGAGAGCCACTCCGCGGCCTCCAGTCGGTGGGCGGCCTTTGTCGCGCGGTCCAGGGCGATCTTCTCGTGCAGCGCGGTCGCGGTGTCGTGGTCGGCGTCGTGCAGAAGCCACGCCACCGTGGCGCGTTGGGTGACGCCCAAGGTGGTGTCGGCGGCGAGGGTGCGCAGGAGTTCGGCCCGACCGGGCTTGTCCAGCAGGTTCAGCACGATCACCGCCTGCATCCGGTCCGAGGACAGCGCACCGGCATCGCGGGCGAGGGCGTGCAGTCGGCGGACTGCGGTCGCGGGATCGGTCTCGGTCAGGGCCAGCGCGGCTTGCATCTGGTGCGACGCCTTGCCTCCGCCTGACGTGTCCGGGGCGAGGTCGCCGAGCAACCGGGCAGGCTGTTCCGTCGGATCGAGTCCGGCGACCGTGTTCGCCGCGAGTGCGCGGACGTAACCCCACGCGTTGGGGTCCTCGGCGATCTCCCGGAGGGCTTCCGTGCCGGCCGCCTTGTCGGAGAGGGTCAGCACCGCGGCCACCCGGAAGCGAGCGAATGCGTCGAGTGACCGATCACGGGCGAACCGGCCGAGCAGACTCATGGCGTCCCTGACCACACCCTCGGGCAGCCGGGTTCCCGACTGCACCTGCTTGATCAGGAACTGGGGGCCCTCGGCGCCCGCTCGCCGCGAGGTCATCCGGCCCAGGAACTCGGCCTTCAGCGGGTGGTCGTCCGGCGTGATGTCGAGAAGGAAGCCGCCGAACGGGTCGTGCTCGGGCGGCGCCCAGCCCTTGCCGAACCGCCGCCGTGACCGGGCGGTACGCAGGAACGTCTTCCGGAAGTCGGCCTGGAGTCGCTGCTCGTGGTCCACGGCATGGCGGGCGGCGAAGTACTCCAGGAAGGTCCGGTGGATGAAGACCAGGTCGTCCGAGCGCCGGGTCAGCAGCCCGGTGCCGCACAGGACCGATTCCAGGAACTCGCGCCAGCGCCGTTCCGGCACCGCCGCCGGCCGTTCGGCGTGCTCGTGGTCCTGTACGGCGTCGAGGACGGGCCGGGCTTCGCGTTCGTCGGCGAAGAGCAGCCGGTGGGCCAGGTCGGCGAGTATCGGCCGGAGGTTCTGGACGGTCCGTTCCGCCCGGGCCTCGGCGTCGGAGCCGTACTGCCGCACGGCGGCCCGGGCCTGTTCCACGGCGCCGGCGGCGTACTGGCGCTCGTGCAGCAGGTCCACGAACCCGCGGTAGATCTCGCCGCGCCCGCGAGGGGGTGGCTCCGCCGGGGCTTTGGCGCGGAGCTGGCAGAGCATGGACATCATGAGCGGGACCCGGGCGAGATCGAGGAGCCCGATCGCGTGGAGCGCGCCGAGGAAGTGCTGCGCGGTCCGCTCGGGTTCGGTGACGTCGAGGGCGCGGAACCAGCCGCTTGCGACGCGGTCCATCTGGTCGAAGCGGAACGGTTCCAGCTCGTAGCACGGGACCTGTGGAGCGAGGATGCCCTGCCCGGTCTCGCGCACGGGGCGGGTGGCCACGACGAACGCGTACTGGTCGCCGGCGTGGGCCACCGTCCTGAGGACGTCCTCCCGGCCGTCGGAACTCGTGATCTCGTCGAGGCCGTCGACCAGCACCAGCCAGTCGTGTCCCGGGGCCGGACGGTCCGCGAAGAAGGTGTCGGGGAGGGGAGAGGTGAGGCCGTACTGGCGGAGCTGGGCGTTGACGGTGTCGGCCAGGGCTCTGCTGAGGGGAGCACCGACCAGGGCGGCGGCGGGCACCAGGACCGGCGCGGGGGCCGTGCCGGCGGTACCGTCGAGCCACTCTGCGGCCGCGTGGGTGAGGCGGGTGCGCAGCAGGCTCGACTTGCCGCCGCCCGGTCCGCCGACGACCAGGCAGACGCCGTCACCGGTCAGGACCTCGTCGGCAGGGCGGGGCGGGGAGGCGGAGAGCAGACCGGCCGTCATGAGCCCGGCGTCGCCGGTTCCCCCCTCGGCGGGCGGCTGCTGGCTCACGACCTGCTGGCGCACGTGGATGTGGGACAGCGGCGGCATGGTGCCGGGCATGACTCCGGGGTACGGGTGCTCGGTGGCCGCCAGCCGGGCCGCCCTCAGATAGCGTTCCAGGTCGGTGCCGACCCGGCTCAGCCGGGGACGGTCCCCGCCGTGACGTTCCAGTACGTCGGCGAAACCGGGGTCGGCCGCGAACGACCGGGCAGGGCACGCGTGCAGCCGGCGGTTCCCGAACGCCTCGTCGTCGTGGATGACGACCCCGACGAGATGGTCCCGGCAGAAGACCGCGCTGCCGGAGGCACCGGACCAGGCTCTGCCGCCGTCCCCGGCCCCAGCCCCGTCCCCGTGCCCGGGATCGGCTTCCGGAGCGCGGCCCTGGTCGAGGACGTACCGGTCCTGGTCGCCGGTGCCCCCGCCCAGCACGGGCAGTTCTCCTCGCAGGTGCTCGACGGCGTACTGCCCGTTCCTCGTCGTCGCCGCGGGGAAGCCGAGCGCGTCGTAGGGGAGGGGATCGTTGCCGACCGGGTGCCCCCAGCGGACCGCGCCCGGTGCCTCGACGGAGTCGTCGAGCAGGAGCAGGGCGACATCGCCGCCGTCGGGGTGGACCCAGCAGACCCGGGCCGCGCAGCGCCGGGTGTCGTCCTGAGGGTGCCCCACGCGTACGTCGATGCGCGGCCAGGCGGCTCCCGGGTCCTCCTCGACGACGTGCCGGGCGGTCAGCACCAGGCGGGGCGCGATCAGGTACCCGCTGCCGATGCGGCGGAACCCGGTGTCCTCTCCGCCTCTGATCAGGGCGAGCCGGCGCCGGTCCACCTCAGCCCTCGTCGTCCCACGAGCCGGACCGCTGCCCGCTGATCTCGGGGCTGCCGCCACCGGTCGCCCGGTCCTTGATCCGAAGCTTCAGCGTCAGCCTGTGCGACCGGGCCGACGACTGTCCGGCGCCCGCGCCCACCGTGGCCACCCCGAACCGAAGCTTCCCGTCGCCTCTGACGTCGTCGCGCAGTTCCAGTAGCAACTCCAGCTGGGCCTCCTGGATCTCGAAGGCGAACTGCTCGCGCGTGCCCCGGTCCTGGGCCTCGTACAGTTCCTGCCGCAACTCCTCGATGGCTGCGGCCAACCCGATCGTCGCCATGGCAACTCCCCCTGCGTGCACGCCTCGTACCCGGAAGTGTGCCCTCACAGTGTCAGGGACCGCTGGAACTGGCCAATTTCTGTGTCCCGGCTGTCTCCTGACCTGGCGGTGTCAACAATCCTGGCGGCAACTCATCGACTTCACAGCAACTCTTCAGTAACCGCTGTTGCACTCATGCCCGCACGAGCCGCCTAGAGAAGAGACGGAAGTGAAGCGAGTGAAGCGCAGAACTGTGGTCATGGGGCTCACCGCGGCCGCCGCGGTTCCGGCGGTCGGGTTCGCGACAGGCGCGCAGGCCGCCGGCAGGGAGACGACGGCGAGCGGCACGGACTCGGTCACCGGTTCGGCCACGGACTCGGCCCTGGTCTTCGACCCGAGCGCCTACACCGAGCTGACCACCAGCATCACCGACACCGCGGGCACCGCCCACGATGTGACCTACCACTTCTACAAGGTCACCAGTTATGTGGCGTACCCCGTGGACGCCACGTACCAGGGGCTCAACGTCAGCGTTCCGGTGTCGGTGGACGGGGTCGCCGTCGACGCGACCCGTGCGCCGATTCTGTTCGCCAACAACGTGGGCGGCTACATGCCCTCGTCGGTGGCGAGCGCGACCGGGATCGGGGGCGGCGGGGGTGCCGGCGGGCCCGGTGGACCCGGTGGACCCGGTGGTCCGGGTGGGCCCGGCGGCGGGGACAGCGGGCCGAACCGCACGCTGCTGGCACTGCTCGCCGGGTATGTCGTCGTGGAGCCGGGTGCCCGCGGTCGTAGCCTCGTCGACGCGAACGGCGTCTACTACGGTTGCGCGCCCGCCGCCATCGTCGACCTCAAGGCGGCCGTGCGGTACGTGAAGTCCAACCGGGGGCTGATACCGGGCAACGTGGACCGGATCGTCTCGGCCGGGACGAGCGCGGGTGGTGCGCTCTCCGCTCTGCTCGGCTCCTCCGGCGACAGCCCCCTCTACGCCGAGGAGCTGGCGGCGCTCGGCGCGGCCGACGCGAGCGACGCGGTGTTCGCGAGCGGCGACTGGTGCCCGATCACCGACCTCGAACACGCCGACATGTCGTACGAGTGGTGCTGGGGCGGCAATCCGCTCGCCGACGGTTCGAGCGTCGACGCGACCGTCTCCGCCGACCTGAAGGCGCAGTTCACCGACTATCTCGCCGCCCTGCGGCTGACCGCCCCGGGCTTCGGGCGGCTGACCGACCGCAACCTCGACGACTACCTGGTCACCACCCACCTGCAGCCGTCCGCCACCCGCTACCTGGCCGCGCTGTCCGACACCGACCGGGACACCTACCTGGCTGCGAACACCTTCATCACCTGGGACGGCACCGACGCCACCTTCTCCTGGGCGGACTTCCTCACCCACGTCGGCGCCCGCAAGAAGAGCGCGCCCGCCTTCGACGCCTTCGACCTGTCGACCCCGGAGTGCAACGAGTTCGGCACCGACACCACCGCCACCCGCCACTTCACCCTCTACAGCCTGAGGCACGCGGAGGGCGACAGCGCGCGCCTCGACGCCGACATTCCCAGGAAGCGCGACCAGATGAACGCGATGTTCCACGTCGCGGAGCAGGTCAACCCGCACCGGGCCCGGCATTGGTGGATCCGCCTCGGCACGAAGGACAGCGACACCTCGCTCACCGTCGCCGCCAACTTCGCCGCCAGGCTGAAGAACCTCGGCGACGACGTCGACATCAAGTACTACTGGGACGCCGGGCACGGCGCCGACGACGACCCCGGTGACTTCATCACCTGGATCGCCGAGGTGGCGGGCCACCCGGGCTACCGGCGGGGTTGAAGCCGACGTACGTCGCCAGGAAGCCCACGGCGTAACCGGTCAGCAGGCCGCCCGCGTAGATCGCCGCCGCCAGGGCCGGGCCCCTGTTCCCCGTGAGAAGGGGGAACAGGGCCCAGCCCGAGGGGCCGATGGCGGTGGCGCCCACGCGGTCGCCGAGCACCGCGAAGAAGCCGACGAAGGCCCCGCCCGCCGCCCCGCCCGCACAGGCGGTCAGGAAGGGGCGGCCCAGGGGGAGCGAGACGCCGTAGATGAGGGGCTCGCCGACGCCCAGCAGGCCCGCCGGGAGCGCCGACCTGATCGTCGTACGCAGACGGGTGTCGTGGCGGAGACGGACGTAGACGGCGAGCGCCGCGCCCACCTGGCCCGCGCCGGCCATGGCGAGGAGGGGCAGCAGGACGGTGTAGCCCTGCTGCTGGATGAGGGTGGTGTGGATGGGGATCAGAGCCTGGTGCAGGCCCAGCATGACCAGGGGGAGGAAGAGGCCGCCGAGGACGAGACCGGCGAACGGGCCCGTGGTGGCGAGCAGCCGGTCGGCCGCGGTGCCGATGGCGGAGGAGACGAGACCGGCGGCGTACATGAGGCCGTAGAGCGTGGCCAGTCCGGCGACGAGGACGGTGACGGTGGGGGTGAGCAGGACGTCGAGGGCGTCGGGGACACGGCCCCGGCACCACCTCTCGACGCCGACGGCGAGCAGCGCCGCCGCCAGGGCCCCCAGGACCCCGCCCTGACCGGGCGCCAGTGCCACCCCGAAGGCCGTCACCTTCGCGACGCCCGGGTAGACGACGATCGCCGCGACCGCACCCCCGAGGACGGGCGTCCCGCCGAACACCTTGGCCGTGTTGTACCCGACGAAGACGCTGATCAGGGCCATGAAGCCGGAGGCGACGGCGGCGAGGGCGGGGGTGAGCCAGGGCAGCCAACCGGCGTTCAGGAGCAGCCCGTTGAGGCCGGCGAGCACCCCGCAGCCGATCAGGGCCGGGATGAGCGGCACGAAGACGTCGGCGACGCGGCGGAGGGCGGTCTTGAGGGGGGTCGCGTTGCGCCGGGCCCGCTCCGCCCGCAGCTCGGCCCCACGGGCGGCGAGCCGCTCGGCGGCCGGCTGCCCGGCGGCGAGCAGCTGTTCGAACTCGGCGGTCACGGCCACCACGGCCCCCGGCCCGATCACGACCTGAAGGGTGTCCCCGTCGGCCACCACCCCCAGCACACCCGGAACGGCCCGCACCGCCTCCGCGTCGACCTGCTCCCGGTCGGCGAGCCCTAGCCGGAGCCGGGTCATGCAGTGGGCGACGGAGGTGACGTTCGCGGGGCCGCCGACCAGGGGCAGCAGCGCGGCGGCGGTGTCGTACGGCGATCTCTGCACTCCCCGAGCGTGCGGGTCAGCCGCCCGCCGTGGCGAGTGCGGCGCGCAGATGACCGCCGGACTCCTCCAGAAGGCGGGTGGCGGTGGGCCCGTCGACGCCGGCCAGGATCACCAGGACGGCGTGCTTCACCTCGCCGTCGGTGGCGGTGAGGGCCGCTTCGATCTCCTCGTCCGAGGCGCCCGTGGCGAGGGCCACGATCCGCCGCGAACGGGCCCGCAGCTTCTCGTTCGAGGCGCGGACGTCGACCATCAGGTTCCCGTAGGTCTTGCCGAGCCGGATCATCGTGATGGTCGACAGCATGTTGAGGACGAGCTTCTGGGCGGTGCCGGCCTTGAGACGGGTGGAACCGGTGAGCAGCTCGGGGCCGACGACGACCTCGATGCCGTGCTCGGCGGCGGCCGCGAGCGCGCTGCCCGCGTTGCAGGAGAGGCCGACGGTCAGCGCGCCGAGGCCACGGGCGTGCTCGACGGCACCGACGGCGTAGGGGGTACGGCCGGAGGCCGAGACCCCGACGACGGAGTCGGCGGGGCCGATTCCGAGCGCGTCGAGGTCCGCGCGGGCCAGCTCGGCGGAGTCCTCGGCCCCTTCCACGGACGTGACCATGGCCGCAGGGCCGCCCGCGATGACCCCGACGACCTGACCGGGCCGGGTGTTGAAGGTGGGCGGACACTCGGACGCATCCAGGATCCCGAGCCGCCCGGCCGTACCGGCCCCGGCATAGACCAGCCGGCCGCCCTGCGCCATCCGGGCGGCGATGGCATCGACGGCCGCCGAGATCCGCGGCACCTGAAGAGCCACCGCACCGGCCACACCGGCGTCCTCGCTGTTCATGAGCCGGGCGATGTCGAGGGTGGGAAGCGTGTCGATCTCGGCGAGCTCCGGCCGGAAGGCTTCGGTGGTGAGCGACTCCAGCTCGGAGCGGAGGGCGCGGTGTTCGGTGGTCATGGGAAACGGTTCTTTCTGACTCGGTCGAGTGCACCCACCCAGGGGCGCGGGGCTGTATCGACATGCGGCTCCGCCGCGTGGGCGCGACAAGCCACGACGAACCGGCACGTTCCCACGATGATCAAGCCCTACGGTCTATCGAGGCACACTCCGGTGCCTGTGCGCCAACGCCTCGTACGACGCCGCCAACGCCGGCGCCGCCGCCTCGTACGTCCGCTGCGCCACCCCCACGAACAGACAGTCCACCACCAGCAACTGCCCGGTCCGCGACGACATCGCCGCCGGCCGCAGCTCGCTCTCCCGCGAGGTGGACGTCGTCAGCACGTGGTCGGCGTACTGCGTCACCGACGACCCCGGCCGCCCGGTGATGGCGACGGTCGTGGCCCCCCGCTCGAAGGCCACCCGCAACGGCTCTATGACATCCCCGGTCGCCCCGGAGTGCGTGATCGCTATCGCCACGTCCCCGGCCCGCAACTGCACCGCGTTGGTGACCGCGAGATGCGGATCGCTGTGGGCGTGCGCTATCAGCCCTATCCGCAGCAGCTTCTGCGTGAGGTCCTGGGCGACCAGCCCCGACGCCCCGATGCCGTACACATCGGTCCGCCGGGCCCCGGCGAGCGCGCTCACCGCGGCCCCCAACTGCACCGTGTCGAGGGCGGCCGCCGTGTCCGCGAGGGTCTGCTGCTCGTCGTAGGCGAGCTTCGCGACGACGTCGGCGATCGGGTCGTCCACGGCGATGTCGGTGGTGATCGCGGGCGCCCGCCCCGACTGCTGCTGCGCGGCGAGCCCGGCGAGGGCGAGCCGCAGATCGCGGTAGCCGGGGTAACCGAGCAGCCGGGCGGTGCGGACCACGGTCGCCTCGCTCGTGCCGGTCAGCTCCGCGAGGCCGGTGACCGTGAGGGCCGCGCAGCCGGCCGGGTCGCCCGCGACGGCCTCGGCGACGCGCTGCATGGAACGGGTCATGGAGGGCGCGAGGGTCCGCACCTTGGCCGCGAGGGCGGCGGGAGCCGGTGGCGCGGCACCGGCTGCGCGCCTGCCGAAAATTTCCTTCACTTCCTCGGTCACTCTTGAAAGATATTTTCGGTTCCGTCGCCCGGTCAAGACCGCGCACAATGGGACCATGGATCCCGTAAGCCCCCTGGAGCAGGCGTTGCACGCGGCCCGCGCCCTGGTACTCGCCGATCTGGTCGCCGGCGAGGTCGCCGAGGCGGACGTGGTCTCGCTGGTCGAGGACTCCGTCGTACAGCGCCGCTGGTGGGTCGAGCAGTGGCCGGAGGGCGCGGGGTACGTGGCGGGGCTGGTGGCCCAGGACGTCCAGGACGCACTCCTCGAACGGTACGGCCGCTGGCCGCTGTGCCCGGTGTGCGGCTCCGGCGACCCGCACGCGCTCGACGTCGAACCGGAACTCGGCCCCGACCCGCACTGGGTGTGCCACAAGGCGGGGGTGAAGGTCGCCTCGGTCGGTTCCCTGGGCAGCTCCCTGGGCGGGACGCCGTCCTCGTGACGGCGGACTCGTGACGGTGTCCCCATGACTGTGTACATCGACCCGCCGAACTGGCCGGGCCACGGCCGGATGTGGTCCCACCTGGTCAGCGACGTCTCGTACGCCGAACTGCACGCCTTCGCCGCGGGCATGGACGTACCCCGCCGCGCCTTCGAACGCGACCACTACGACATCCCCTCCCACCGCTACGCGGACGCGGTACGGGCCGGTGCCGTGGAGGTGGGCAGCCGCGAGGTGGTGCGGCTGCTGCACCAGGCGGGGCTGCGCAGGCGCAAGAGCGACGCGCCTCGGTGACGGCCGCTACCGCGCCCGCAGTTCGAAGGCCAGCTCCTCCTCGTCCTCGCTCACCTTGGTGAACCCGGCGCGGGTGACGACCGCCTGGGAGGGGGTGTTGGCCGTCTCTATGGTCGCGAACAGGGACCGTACGTCGTCCCGGGCGAACGCCCAGTCGGCCAGGGCGCGCAGCGCCTCCGTCGCGTAGCCGTTGCCGCGGGCGGCCTCGGCCAGGTCGTAGCCGATCTCCACCCGGCCGTCCTCGTCGGGGGCGGAGTGGAAGCCCATGCCGCCGACCGCGCGGCCGTCCTCCCGGCGGACCAGGGCGAAGACGCCGAACTCCGGCCGGTGCACGCCCCCTTCGTATGCCTTGAGGAGGAAGCCGGCGGCTTCGCGGGTGCCTTCGTAGGGGCCGCCGTCGATCCACTCGAAGCCGCCGTCGCCGCCGAGGCGCAGGTCGCGGGCCTCGGCGGGGCGGATGCCGACGAGGTCGAGGCGGTCGGCGGGGATGACGAGGTTGTTGTACCAGCGCCAGTCGGTGACCGGGGAGCGGCCGGGCAGCTCGCCGCGGCCGGTGGCCCAGAGCAGGGTCTGCCAGGCCGTCGGACCGGGCTGGACGTGCGGGAAGAGGTGGGTGAGGACGGACTCGGCGAGCTCCTCGGCGGGCCGGTAGGGGATGCCCAGGCCGGTGGCCATGTCGTGCGTGTGGAGCAGGACTTCGGCGATGCCCATGGCGGCGAAGCCCGCGCGGTCGGCGCTGCGGAAGGGGTACGGATGGAAGGCGCGGACCTGGCGGGAGGTGGTGCGGACGGTGGCGGCGAGCAGGGCGCCGGTCGTCTCGATCACGTGCAGCAGGCCCAAGTTGTCGGTGCCGTCGTCGAGTTTGAGCTCGAAGGGCACATAGCCGTCCTGGGCGCGTCCGGCCAGGTTGGCGGCGTACGCGATGAGGTCGTCGGCGACATGGACCGCCGTGTCGTGGCAGTTCCAGTCCAGCCGCCCCGCCCGCACCCCCGCCCAGTCCCGGTCCACCGCCGTCCGCAGGGCCGCCGTGCAGCCCGCGACGGCCTCTTCCACCTGGTCCCCGCCCAATTCACGCATGGGCCGCACCCTAGGACGCCGGATCCTCCGCGGTCGACAGCATTTCCAGCTCCGCGGCGAGGTTGTAGCGGGCGGTCGGCTCCCACTCGGTCCGGCCGTGGGGCGTTCTGAACAGCTGGGGCAGATCGAGGAGTTGGCGCAGGATCGCGGAACGGCCGGCGCGGAAGGCGTCGCTCGGGACGAAGTGGTACTCCTCGCGGACCTCGGCGGTGTAGGCGGCGTACGCGGCGGGCGGGGCGGCGAGGATCGCGAGGTCGGCGTCGCACAGGACCTCGCCGTTGCGGTCGCCGGGGGCCGGGTCGTGGGTGACGGTGAGCCGGACCAGGCGGGCGACCTCGGCGGTCTTCTCCGCGGAGATCCCGGCCTCGGGGAGGGCGCGTTCGGCGAGGCGGGCCGAGCGCTCCTCGTTCTCCGACCGGTCCGGCAGGTACACCGCGTCGTGGAACCAGGCGGCGAGCCTGACCAGGTCCGGGTCGTCCGCGTACTCCTCCAGTACGTCGATGCGGTCGAGGACCGCGGTGAGGTGGGCGACCGTGTGGTACCGGCGCTGGGGCTCCTGCCAGCGGCGGAGCAGCTCGTCGGCGTACGGGTCGGGGTCGGGGTGGCGCGCCTCGTCGCCGTGCGCCACGAGGAGGGCGCGCCGCCAGCGGAAGCGCAGTTCCTGGAGATCGGCCATGCGTACATTCTCCCGCCCGCCACCGACATCCCCCTAGCGTGGGACGCATGACTGCTTCCGCTGACGACGTACGTGACCCCCTGCTGCCCGGCCGTCTCCTCACCGTCGAGCGCGACGCGCTGATCCCGCTCCTGCGTGCCCGGCCGGACGCGGACTTCGCGCTGCCGACCGCCGCCTGTCCGGGGTGGACGGTGCGGGACGTGCTCGCACACTGTTCGTCCGCGCTCATCCGGGTGGTGGAGAGCCGTTTCGAGCCCGGCGTGTTCTCGCCCGAGTCGAACGACCGGGACATCGCCGAGCGCGCCGACTGGACGAACGCGCAGGTCCTCGACGAGCTGGAGCGCGGGATGACCGAGGCCGGGGAGGTGATCGCGGGGCGGCCGGACGGGGCGCTGGACCGGATCGCCCTGGGCGAGTGGGTGCACGCCGGTGACGTCCGCGACACCCTCGGCGAACCCGGCGCCTACACGGGCGCCGGCCTGCCCCACGCGCTCTTCCTGCTGGCCCGGGTGACCCGGGAGCGGGGGCAGCTGCGGCTCCAGGCCGACCTGGACGACGTGGACGAGCCGGTGCACCTGGGCGAGCCGAGCGGGTCCCGGACCCCGGCCCGTTTCATGGGCGACGCGGCGACGCTCGTACGGCTGTACACCGGGCGGTCGCCGGACGGGGCGTCGTACGAGCTGGTGGGGGCGGAGGCGGCGGAGCTCAACCTCTACGGCTGAATACGGCCGGTGTGTGACGGGGGCGGTCTCGCGGCACTCCGTGTTCCCCGCGTACCCTGGATTGGACTAGACCTCTTGCGAGGGGTACACCGGGGAACACCACGGAAGGGGCCCTATGAGCACGCGGGCAGTCCTGGAGGTGATCGCCCTCGACGCCGAGGACGCGGTCGCCGCCCAGGCCGGAGGCGCGGATCGCCTCGAACTGGTCACCGACATGGCGGCCGACGGGCTGACCCCGCCGACCCGGACCTTCACCGCGATCCGCGCCGCCGTCGACATCGACCTGCGCGTGATGCTCCGGCTGGCGGACGGGTTCGCGGCGGGTGACGTCGACCGGCTGACCGGGGTGGCCGGAGAGCTGCGGGCGGCGGGGGCCGACCAGTTCGTGCTCGGGTTCCTGGACGCCGACGGCGGGGTGGACCTGGACGCCGTGGAGCGGGTGGCGGCCGCGATGGACGGCTGCCGGTGGACCTTCCACCGGGCGATCGACAGGGCCGCGGACCGGGATGCGGTCCGCAAGCAGCTGGCGGACCTGCCGGGCCTGGACACCTACCTCACGGCGGGGGCCGCGGAGGGCGTGGACGAGGGGCTGCCCACGCTGCTGTCGGAGGCGCGGCGGGGTGGAGAGCCGGGGTACGAGCGGACGATCCTGGTGGGCGGAGGACTGCGGCTCGATCATGTACCGCAGCTCCTGTCAGCAGGGATCGACGCGTTCCACATCGGCGGCGCGGCACGGCCGAAGGGCTGGGACGGGCCGGTGTCGGCGGACGCGGTGCGGGACTGGAGGAGGGCCGTGGACGAGGGCTGAGGGGCCTCAGGTGTGGCCACACGGGGGGTTGTACCCGTCATGCGTGACGTACTCGCGCCATATTTCTCTGGTCAGCACATTGCCGGTGGAGCGGCAGATGTAGTCGCTGGCGGCCCGGGTGGTCATGTGAAGGACGCGAACCGTATACGCGCCGTCGCCGATGAAGAGGTCGCGGCCGTGGGGGGAGAACGTGATCGCGTCGATGTAATTGGGGAAATCGGCCATCGGCTCTCCGTACGGCCGCGCGTGCCCCGGGTCGTGGACATCCCACAGCCGGAGCGTTTGGTCGGTACCGCCGCTGACCATGGTCCGGCCGTCCGGGCTGAAGGCCAATGCCAGGATCCTGCCCGTGTGACCGGTCAGTTCCTGGCCCAACTGACGGGGATGGGCGGGGTCGCCGACGTCCCACAAGCGGAGTCTCGCGTCGTCGCCGGCGGCTGCGACTATGCGGCTGTTCGGGCTGAAGACGACCGAGTTGAGCCCGACTTCGCTGGGTGACAGGAGCGGGCTCGGGCTTTTGGGGTGTGCGGGGTCGGCGATGTCCCAGAGGCGCAGTTTGCCATTGTTCGACGCGGCGGCGAGTGTGCGTCCGTCAGGACTGACGGCCACACGGTTGATCTGGTTGTTCGCGCCGGTGTCCAGCGGTTGGCCCAGGGGCTTCGGACGGGACGGGTCGGCGACGTTCCAGAGGACGACTGTTCCGTCGGAATTGCCGCCGGCCAGAGTGTTCCCGTCGCGGGTGAAGGCGACGCCCAGGAAGGAGTCGTCGGCATGCCCCGGAGGGCTGCCCAGGAGTCTGGGTCTGGCCGGGTCGGTCAGGTCCCACAGTTGCACCTTCGGTCCGGTCGAGACAGCCAGAACCTTCCCACGGGGGTGGAAGGCGACCGCGTAGGGGGACTGTGACTTCGTGTCGACCCGGATCGATTTGCTGACCAGCCGGGGATCGGCCGTGTTGCTGACGTCCCACAGGCGTACGGTCCCGTCCGACGAGCCGGAGGCCAGCAGATGCCCGTTGCGGCTCAGGGCTGTGGCCAGTATGGAATCCGCGTGCCCGGTGAGGATCGTGTGCGGCATCGTCCAGACCCTGACGGTGTGGTCGTCGCCGGCGCTGGCCAGCCTGGTGCCCTCGGGGTCGAACGCGAGCCCCCATACGCTTCCGGTGTGGCCCATCAGGTTCGGTGTGAGGGGCTGGTAGTCCTTCGGGGACGCCATGTTGTCGAGCCAGACGGCGTTGTCGTAGCCGCCGTAGGCCATGAGGTCGCCGTTGCGGGAGAACGCCACCGCGTTGACTGCGGCGTTCGCGTTCGGGGAGTCGATCCGGGCAGGTTCGGCTGGATTCGAGACGTCCCACAAGTGGGTCGTCCCGTCGTTGCCGGCCGCAGCCAGCGTCCGGTTGTCGTGACGGAAGGCGACCATCTGGAAGCTGGTGCCGGCCACCGGGTCGGTCTTGCCGACGACCGACGGGCGTCGTGGGTCCGTCACGTTCCACAGCCGTACCGTCCCATCGCTCCCGCCGGACGCCAGCAGCCTGCCGTCCGGGCTGAATGCGACTCCGTACACGCTCTTGCCGGAACCGGCGCCGATGAGCGGCTTCGCGAGGGGCTTCGGGTGCCGGAGGTCGGTGACGTCCCACAAGTGGATGAGGCCGTCATCGCCCGCTGCCGCCAAGGAGTGTCCGTCAGGGCTGATGGCGAGCGTGTACAGGGCGCTTCCGCCCACCGTGATCGGGTCGCCCAGACCGGTGGGGTGCCGGGGGTCGCGTATGTCCCACCGGCGGATGGTGCCGTCCTCGCCGGCGGCGGCGAGGAAGTGTCCGTCGGGGCTGAAGACCACTCCCCACAGCGGCTTGTGGAAGCCGTGCAGCGGTTCGCCGAGCGCGGTCGGGGTGCCCGTGCCTGCGGTGTCCCACAGCCGGATCACGCCTTTGCTGTCCGCGCTCGCCAGCTCACGACCGTCCGGGCTGAAGTCCACGGTGTTCACCTGGCCCTCGTGCCCGGTCAGCACAGTGGCCAGAGGTTTGTTCTGGTCACCGAGCATGTTGACCTGGGTGGACTCGGCCGGCTTCATTCGGTCAGCCACCAGGTCCAGCTGGGCGGCCAGAGAGGCGTCCGTCGTACGCAGGTGGTCGGCTTTGCCTCTGAGCTCCCCGACGAACGCGATATTGCCTTCCTGCCGTGCCTTGGCGCTCTGCATCAGCGCGACAACGCCCATCACCGCGACGAGCACGGCCAGGACGCTCAGGCAGGCGATGAGCCCCTGCCACATCCGCCGAGCCCGCTGCCGATGCCGTACCGAAGCGGCCAGGAAACCGGACGCGACGGGACCGAGTCGTCCCTGGCCCTCGTCCTCCCCGCGTGCCAGCGCCCGCGCCTCCTCCAGCCGCCCGCCCCGGTACAGCATCCCTGGATCCCGCCCGGCCTCCTCCCAGGCGGCCGCCGCGTCCTCCAGCCGCTGCCGGGCCAGGTAGCGGACCCGGTGCTCCCGGATCCACTGCTGCAGCCGTGGCCAGGTCCGCAGTAGCACCTCATGGGTGATGGTGACCTTGTCTTCCTCCTTGGTCAGCAGTCGGCCCTTGGTGAACTTCTCGATGACCTGGGCCGCCTCCTCGGGGCGTGCGCAGTGGCTCACGAGCTCGTCGTACGGCACCGGGCGGCGCGTGTCCCTGGTTCCACTGCCGCCGAACGTGATCAGGCGCAGGAACACGGACTGCGCGGTCTGCTGGGCCGGAGGATCCAGCCGGTCGAACCAACTGTCCGCCTCGGCGGCCACACTGTTCGCGATGCCGCCGGTCGCCTCGTAGCCGTCGACGGTGAGGACATGGCCCGCGCGGCGCATCCAGGTGGCCCGCAGGGCGTGGGCGAGCAGGGGCAGGCGGCCGATCTCGTAGGCGGCGTCGTCCGGCCCGCCCTCCGGCCCGCCCAGGTCGCGCAGCAGTATCTGCACCAGCCCGGGTTCGACATCCAGCCCGACCATTTGGGCGGGAAACAGGATCGCCTCCTGTACGCCGGTCCGGGTCAGTGGTCCCACCATCAGCTGGTTGCGCTCCACCGCTTTCAGGAGACCGGGGTGGGCCGCGCACTGGGTGTAGAAGTCCGAGCGCAGACCGAAGACGACCAGGGCGGGCGGGGGCTCGCCGCCCGGACCGAGTTCAGCGATGCCCAGGACCGTGTCGAGGAAGGCCCGCTGCTCCTGCTTGTCGGGACACAGTGTGAACAGTTCCTCCAGCTGGTCGACGACCAGGACCAGCCGGCGTTCCCCGGGGCCCCTCGCGAGCGCCCGGCGCAGTGTGTCCGGCGGCAGGACGGGAGAGCCGTCGGAACCACTGCCCATCACCTCCCACAGATGGTTGCCGAGGGCCTCCATGGGATGGGACGTCGGGTTCAGCCACACCAGTGGCCAACGCGTCGAACCCGGCAGTGCGCCCCGCTCCAGCGCGGCCAGCAGCCCTGCCCTGAGCAGCGAGGACTTCCCGGCACCGGACGGGGCGACGACCACCAGCGCGCCGCCCACCGCGCGGCATCTGTCCAGCCGGACCAGCAGCCCGGCCAACACATCGTCCCGGCCGAAGAACCACTGCGACTGGTCGATGCCGAAGGCGGTCAGGCCCGGATACGGGCACTCGTCGGAGACCGACGCGGCGACCACCTGGCGCGCCCCGCGCACACCGTTGAGGAAGTGCAGATGCAGATCCCGTTCGGCGATGAACATGTCCCGCTGGGCCTGGTTGACCGTGGCCTGGTCCGAGGCGTGGACGTATGAGCAGCTCTTCTCGCCGTGACCGATCTCCTCGCTTGGGGCGGGGAGCCCGCCGAGGCCGTGTCCGCGTCGTCCGCCGGCGGGACTCATGGCTCGTGGATGTGCTGATCACGCCCGGCGACGAAGACCTGTGCGCGTCCGGAAGCCTCGACGTGGGTCTCCTGGGTCCCGGTGCGGTTGCCGCTGTCGTGGTGCACGTGTTCGTGCTGTGAGTGCGGGGTGATGTCCCGTTCGACCAGGCGGCGCAGGTCGTCCGCTAGCGCGCGATTCTCCCCCAGCAACTCGGCCAGCTGGTCCTTCCAGGCTGCGATCAGCTCCGACTGCGCGGCTGTGTCGTGTTCCCGGTGGGCCTTGAGCGCGCGCTCCCGAGACCGCTCGAGTTCCGAGTCCACGCTGTCGGCCTGCTGGGGGCGGATGCTGCGCCACCAGCTGACAAGGGCCGTATGTGCGTGCTGCCAGGCGTCGGTGGTCATCGCCCCTACCAAGGCCGTGGCCGCCGACGCTACGATCGGGTCCATCGCCATCAACCCCGTAAATTCCCCTATATGGGAATAATGTACTCACTTCGGGGCGCGGTGTCGCGTCAACGCGGTGGTGGCCACGGCGGTTCGGTTGAACGATGAAAGACCACAGGCCTGTTGGCTAGGCCAGCTGCGACGGCAGCGGGGCCGCGTGGGTCACGATCAGGCCGGACACCGCCCGGGTGAGGGCCACGTACAGGCGGCGCAGGCCGGTGCGTTCGTCCGGTTCGCCGTCGACCACGGCCCCCGGCTCGTCCAGGACCACGTAGTCGTACTCCAGGCCCTTGGCCAGGGACGCCGGGACCAGGGTGAGGCGGGTCTCGGCCGTGGTCTCCTCGCCGGGGGCCAGGTAGCCGATGCCGGCCGCCGTCAGCGCCGCCGCGAGCGCGGGCACGCGCGCGTCCGCCGCGATCAGACCCGTCGAGCCCTCGTTGCGGAGCAACTCCTCGCACGCGGCGACCACTTCGGCGGTGTCCGTGACGGGGCGCAGGGCGAAGAAACCCGGGTTCTCACGGACCGAGGCGACCGGCGCGAGACCGGGGGCGATGTGCGGGAGGAGCCGGGAGGCGTAGGTGATGACGTCGGTCGGGACGCGGAAACCCGCCGTCAGTTCCTCGATGACGCCGTCCGCCTTGCCGAGGTGGGACAGGGCCTCGGCCCAACTCCGCGTCGCCCAGGGCGTGGTGCCCTGCGCCAGGTCGCCGAGGACGGTCGCCGACCCGGTGGTGCAGCGGCGGCCGACCGCGCGGTACTGCATGGGGGAGAGGTCCTGCGCCTCGTCGAGGACGACATGGCCGAGCGAGTGCGTGCGCTGCACGAGGTCCGTCGTCTCGTCGATCAGCACCGCGTCCGCGGCCGACCACCTGGCCGACTTGACGCTGCGTACCGGCTTCGCCCAGACGATCGTCTTCTGCTCGTCCTCGTCGAGGATCCCGGCGGCGTGCTCCGCGAGGAAGTCCGCGTCCGTGAGCAGGCGCAGCACGAGTTTCGCCGGGTCGACCGGCGGCCAGATGTGCTTGACGGCCGCCTTCACCGCCGCGTTGCGGGCCACCGAGTCCTGCACGCGGTCGTCGGGCGCCTCTCCCGACCGCTCCATCTGGACCAGCACGGCGTGCGCGATGCGCTGCGGCAGGGCCTCGCGCGCCGCGCCGTACCGGATGCCCCGGTCCAGCAACTCCCGGACGATGTCCTCCAGTTCGTACGCCGGGACCCGCCAGCGGCGGGAGCCGCGCACCACCACGACCGGTTCGGTGGGCAGCGTGACGTGCGCCTGGACGGCCCGGCGCAGCACCTCCGCCATCCGGGCGTCGCCCTTGATGACCGCGGCGGGGGCGTCGTCGGTGCCGCGCACGTCGATGCCCTTGGCCACCAGGTCGTCCACCGTCGCCTGCTGCACGGTCAGCTCGCCCAGCGCGGGCAGCACCTGCTCGATGTAGTGCAGGAAGGAGCGGTTGGGCCCGATGACCAGGGTGCCGGTGCGGGCGAGCCGCTCCCGGTGGGCGTAGAGGAGGTACGCGACCCGGTGCAGGCCGACGGCGGTCTTCCCGGTACCGGGGCCGCCCTGCACGCACACCGTTCCGCCGAGCCCGCTGCGCACGATCTCGTCCTGCTCGGGCTGGATGGTCGCCACGATGTCGCGCATCGGGCCGACGCGCGGGCGCTCGATCTCCTGCTGGAGCAGCCTGCTGGTGCGGGCCGCCTCGGCCGGGTCGGAGAGGTGCTCGTCCTCGTACGCCGTGATGTCGCCGCGGGTGTACCCGAAGCGGCGGCGCAGCGCGATGTCCATCGGGTCCTTCTTGGACGCCCGGTAGAACGGCTGCGAGACCGGCGCCCGCCAGTCGATGACCATCGGGTCGCCGTCGTGGTCGTGCACGTGCCGGCGCCCGATGTAGAAGCGTTCGCCGTACGCGCCCTCGGCCTGGTCGGCGCCGGGGGCGTGCAGGTAGTCGAGGCGGCCGAAGAACAGCGGGGTGTCGCTGAGGTCGGCCAGCGCCTTGATGCGCTCGTCGATCTGGCGGGCGAGGACCTCGGCGTTGACCCAGTTCGCGGTGACGTTGCTGATGTCCAGCGACTCGACGTCCTCGCGCATGGCGCGCAGGGCGGCTCGGGACCCGGCGAGGTGGGAGCGTTCGCGGGAGAGGGGGTCGGAGAGAGGGTCGGGGAGGGGGCCGGGGTGCGGGTCCGCCGGCTGGTCGTGGGCGGGCGTGGACAAGGAGGTGCCTCCGAAGGCCTGCGGGTCGATGGCGCTCAGGTGTGGATGGCGCACAGGTGGCGATCAGCCGACCGGTTTCCGTCCGGCGAAGTATGGGCGGCCCGTAGGGCCTCGGTTGAGGGTGGTGGTGGGAGACGGGTGGGCGGCACTCCGGGGGGCGGAGGCGGGCAAGAGCGGAGATTGTAGTGAGGCGGGGGTGGGGGAGGCCAATGGATTTTCGGGAGGGGGCGGGGCAGGGGTGGGTTGCGGCGTGGGGCTGGGCAGCGCCCCGTCAGGGGCGCGGGGAACTGCGCGACCAGCCCCCACTCACCCGCACTCACCCCCACTCACCCGCACCCGCCCGCGACCCCTAGGGGGAGCGTCACCCGCAGGGTGGGTCTGAGGTCGGGGGTGGGGTCCATCGGGGGATGGACGAGGGGATGCCGGAAATTGGACCCGTGGACCGATGCCATGTTTATGCCCGAAGTTCCACCATTGGGGTATGAGCGCAGCAACCATCCACCCAGCCCCCAGCAGTCCCCCGGGCGCCACCGCCCTCGACGGAGTGCCCCACCCCCACCACCGCCTGGGCGACGCCCTGCGTGCCGTCAAGGTCTTCGTCGGCGCGGCGTTCAGCGTCGCGATACTCGGTGAGTACGGCGAGGAAGCGGGCATACGCCGCAAGTAACGGCATAGGGTCACCCCCGTGCCGAACCGGACGGTGACGTCACCCTCTGCCCCGCCCGCCTTCCCTCCTGCCCGCACTCGCCTCCCCCTCCTCCTGTCCCTCTCCCTACTGACGGTCTCTCTCTGCTCCTTCGCCGCCCTCTGCGTCCTGCTGCACGCCCCGATGGCCGATCTGCTGGTCTACCGGGCCGAGGGCGAAGCCGTGGTCCACGGCCGTGATCTGTACGGCTTCACGGTCACCGAATGGCGGCTGCCGGCGACGTACCCGCCCTTCGCGGCGGTCCTGTTCGTCCCGACGACCTGGATCCCCGTCCCGGCCCTGAAGGCAGCGTTCCTCGCGGGCAACGCGCTCCTGCTCGCACGTCTCGTCGCCCTCTCCGCCCGCCTCGCCGGCCGCACGGCACCCCTCCCGCTGCTGTGCGCGGCCACCGGGCTCGCCCTCTGGCTGGAGCCGGTCTTCCAGACGCTGCTCTTCGGCCAGGTCAACCTGGCGATCGCCTGCCTGGTCCTGTGGGACCTGACCCGCCCGCCCGGCGCCCGCGCCAAGGGCCTGGCCCTGGGCATCGCCGCGGGCGTCAAACTCACCCCGGCGGTCTTCATCGCCTACCTGTTCCTCACCGCACGCAGAAAGGAGGCAGCCACTGCGGCGGCGTCCTTCGCGGGTACGGTCCTGCTCGGCGCCCTTCTTCTCCCCTCGGCCACCGTGGACTTCTGGACGCGGCGCGTGTTCGAGACCGGCCGGGTCGGCAAGGTCTGGATCATCGACAACCAGTCGCTCCAGGGCCTGATCGCACGGGTGGCAGGCACCGGGACACCGGGCCTGGTCTGGAGCCTCCCGGCGGCCGCACTCGCGGCGGCCGGCCTGTGGCTGGCGACCCGCGCCCGCACCCGCGCCCCGCACCGCGACCGCTGGGGCATCCTGCTCACCGCGTTCACGGCCCTGCTGGTCTGCCCGATCAGCTGGTCCCACCACTGGGTGTGGTGCGTCCCGCTGCTGGCGGTCCTGCTGGCCGAGGGCCGGACGCTGCTCGCGGCCACCGCGGCACTGGTCTTCACGGCCCGCACGATGTGGCTGCTCCCCCACCAGGGCGACCTGGACCTGCACCTGCCCTGGTGGCAGCAGCCGCTCGCATCGCCGTACCCGCTGCTGGGGCTGGCGCTGCTGGCGGGGGCCGCCGCGGTCGCCCTGCGAAGGCGCGGCGCCGGGCCCGGCGCCGCGCTGCCGGGCAGTCGTCAGCCCTCTGCCAGGAGCTCGTCGGCGTCCATGATGCGGTAGGCGTAGCCCTGCTCCGCCAGGAACCGCTGCCGGTGGGCGGCGAAGTC
Organism: Streptomyces sp. NPDC054770; assembly: GCF_053611985.1. Lineage (NCBI taxonomy): Bacteria > Bacillati > Actinomycetota > Actinomycetes > Kitasatosporales > Streptomycetaceae > Streptomyces > Streptomyces sp. NPDC054770. Next base: position 85,585 of record NZ_JBSHBL010000005.1, on the reverse strand, counting down.
CTGGTCGATGGTGTCGCGGGCGACGACGGAGTAGAAGTGGGCCTGGTGGCCGTCCGCCTTGGGGCGCAGCACGCGTCCCAGCCGCTGGGCCTCCTCCTGCCTCGACCCGAAGGTGCCCGACACCTGGACGGCGACCGTCGCCTCCGGCAGGTCGATGGAGAAGTTCGCGACCTTCGAGACGACCAGCACGCTGATCTCGCCCTCGCGGAAGGCGTCGAAGAGTTTCTCGCGCTGGGCGTTGGAGGTCTCGCCCTTGATGACGGGGGCGTTCAGGTGCTCGCCCAGCTCGTCCAGCTGGTCGATGTACTGGCCGATGACGAGGATCTGCTGCCCCGCGAAGCGCTTCACGATCGCCTCCGTGACCTTCCGCTTGGTCGCGGTGGTCGCACAGAAGCGGTACTTCTCCTCGGTCTCGGCGGTGGCGTACGCCAGCCGCTCGGAGTCCGTCAGGTTCACCCGCACCTCGACACAGTCGGCGGGCGCGATGTAGCCCTGCGCCTCGATCTCCTTCCACGGAGCGTCGAACCGCTTGGGCCCGATGAGGGAGAACACGTCCGATTCCCGGCCGTCCTCGCGTACGAGGGTGGCCGTCAGCCCCAGCCGCCGGCGCGCCTGAAGGTCGGCGGTGAACTTGAAGACAGGAGCCGGCAGCAGATGGACCTCGTCGTAGACGATCAGCCCCCAGTCGCGGGAGTCGAAGAGTTCGAGGTGCGGGTAGACGCCCTTCCGCCTGGTCGTGAGGACCTGGTACGTGGCGATCGTGACGGGCCGGATCTCCTTGCGCGTCCCGCTGTACTCCCCGATCTCCTCCTCCGTGAGACTCGTCCGCTTCACCAGCTCGTGCTTCCACTGGCGCGCGGAGACGGTGTTGGTGACGAGGATCAGGGTCGTCGACTTGGCCTGCGCCATCGACCCGGCCCCGACCAGGGTCTTCCCGGCTCCGCAGGGCAGGACGACGACGCCGCTCCCACCGTGCCAGAAGTTCTCCACCGCCTGCTTCTGGTACGGCCGCAGCGCCCAGCCGTCCTCGGCGAGCTCGATCGGGTGGGCCTCGCCGTCCACGTACCCGGCGAGGTCCTCGGCGGGCCAGCCCAGCTTCAGCAGGGTCTGCTTGATCTGCCCGCGCTCGGAGGGGTGCACGGCGACGGTGTCGGGGTCGATGCGGGCGCCGACCAGCGGAGCGATCCGCTTGGAGCGCAGGATCTCCTCCAGGACCGGCCGGTCGGTGGTGGTGAGCACCAGCCCGTGCGCCGGGTGCTTGCTGAGCGTCAGCCGCCCGTACCGGTCCATCGTCTCGGCGATGTCGACCAGCAGCGCGTGCGGCACCGGATACCGGCTGTACTCCACCAGCGCGTCCACGACCTGCTCGGCGTCGTGCCCGGCCGCCCGCGCGTTCCACAGCCCCAGCGGGGTCACCCGGTAGGTGTGGATGTGCTCCGGTGCCCGCTCCAGTTCGGCGAAGGGCGCGATCGCCCGACGGCAGTCGTCGGCCCGCTCGTGGTCGACTTCCAGGAGCAGGGTCTTGTCGGACTGGACGATCAACGGACCATTCACGCGCGGCACCCTTTCCCTTCGGCTCGTGCGGCCATCGCCATGGCGGCCATCGTCACGGGCCAAAGTTCCAGTGTGCCTCATGCGCGAACGATCACCTTCGTCCCTGGACGGAACGTGCACCGTCTCTGCCCGGCCTTCGCGGATGCCTGATCGTTCGGTGCAACCTTGGGTCTGTTTCGGGTGTCATGTCCCAGGGGGCCGCGGATACGCGTGGTCCGGTGGGGAGGTTGGGGTGACGTCCGTACGCATCTGGGGACCCGGCGCGGGGGCCGTGGTGGTGCTGGTGGCGGCCGGGGTGTGGGCGCGCGGGTCCAGCGCGGTCGACGCCGGTCTGTGGGACCGGGTGCGTCCCGTGATCGAGACGCAGCTGGTGGCGCAGGCGACCGGGTCCGGGTACGCGGAGACCGACGAGCCCGCGCTCAGGTCGCGGTGGTTCTGCCGGGCGGAGGCCCTGGAGCTGGAGGAGAGCGGGGGCCGGGTGCGGGCCGGCGTCGACACGCTGTGCCTGGAGTACGGCGCCCGCGGCGGCACCCTGGTGCAGTGCAGCGGCGAACAGACACCGCAGGTGGTCCGGCTGGCGCGGGATCCGGAGAACGGCGGCTTCCGGGTTCTCTCCGCGCAGGAGCCGCCGGACGGCGAGGGTTACGGGGAGTGGGAGCAGAGTCACTTCAGCCGTCACGCCGCGTCCCGCCTCGACCGGCCGATGGCGTCCACCGGCCTGGAGACCGCGGCCCGCACCCACTTCGGCCTCCCGGCCGGGGCGCCGGTACGGGACTGTTAGCCGGGCCGCCGAACTGTGAAGCGTCCCGAACTGAGGCGCCCCGAAAGGGGCGCTGGGGGTACCCCCAGCCGAAGGCTGGGGGAGGAACTGCGCGACCAGCCACGACGGAGCCGCAGCCGAACGACGGCACATCGCGGCCTCTCCAGCGGGGCGTTTCACTCCTCCGCGAGTTCTGCCACGCCCGTCACCCGGTGCAGGGGGTAGGTGCGTACCTCGTCGGCCGTGTGGTCGTAGGCCGTGACGAAGCCGCCCTCGACGCGGATGGGGGCGATGACGCGCTGGGTGGCGGTGCCCTCGGCGTTGACGTAGCCGATCCAGACGGTGTCGCCGGTGAGGACGGCGGCCTGCATGGTGGCGAGGGTCTCGGCGGGGGTGGTGCGGGGGAGTTCGCCGCCCTTGACGGCGGCGCCGGTGGACTTGCGCGGGGTGGTGGCGGCGAGGTCGCCGGCGCGGATCGCGCGGATCGCCGCCGCGAGGAGGGTGGAGTCCGGTGGCGGCGGGCCGTCCGGGACCGGCTCGGGGGCGGTGCGCGGCGGGCTGCGGTGGGCGTGGGCGCGGGTGATCAGGACGTCGCCCTCGGCGGACTCGGCGGCGGGCGCGTAACCCATCGCGCGCAGGCCCTCCAGGAGGGCGGCCGGGTCGGCCTGGGTGGCGAGCACCGTCGGGGCCAGGCGGCGCAGGCGCAGGCCCGATGCCCGCTTGTCGGCCATGATCTCGTTCAGGACGGTGTCGTCGTCGCAGCGGACGTACGCCGAGGCCGCGCCCACCCGTAGGTGGCCGTGCCTGCGGGCCACGTCGTCGATCAGGTACGCGAGCGGCTGCGGGATCGGTGTGCGGGAGTGCTCGGCGAGGAAGGCGTGCAGGTCGGAGGCGGTCCGGCCGGCGTCCAGGGCGCGGCGGACCGAGGCGGGCGTGAAGCGGTAGACGGTGGCGCCGCCCTTCGACTCCACGTCGGCGAGGACGCCCAGCGCGTCGGCGAGCGGCCGGCGCAGCGGGCCCGGCGCGACCGCGGTCAGGTCGGCCTGGAGCAGCACGTGGTCGAGGGGCTCGGGGAGGAGCGGGGCGAGCAGCCGGCCGGCGGTCGCGGCGGCGACGGCCTGTTCGGGCGGCGAGAGGGGAGCGGGGGCGAGGAGGGTGGACGCGGCGGGATGGTGGTGGTGCACGGGGAGCTTGTCGCCGGGGCCGGCCGGCTCCACGGAGGCGGACGCGGACGCGGAGGCGGATGCGGAGCCGACCGAGGCGGTCGCGGCCGGTGCGCCGAGGAGCGCGCGGCCGGGTGCCGACAGCGCCCCGCGTCCCGTCACGCCCAGCAGCTCGGACTCCGACAGGGTCCAGCGGGCCAGCCGGCCGCGCAGGTCGTCGTCGCGCTGCTGCGGACCGCGCAGCGGGCGTTCCCAGCGCAGCCGGGCCAGCACCGAGTCGGCGGCCGGGGCGGTGCCCTCCGGGAGCGCGGCGAGCAGGGTCAGCACCCGGTGCCGTACCTCGGGCGCGGCGGAGCGGTCGAGTCCGGGGCCGAGCGCCGACAGGGCGCGGTCCTTGGCGTCCCGGCCGCCGATCAGGCCGGAGGTGCGGGTCGCGGTCAGCCAGGCCTCCGCCAGCAGGGCCCAGCGCTCGGCCGGCGGGCGGTCCAGCCACTCGTCGTAGGCGGGGGTGGCCGCGTACCGCTCGTCGGCCTCGCCGTCGGAGGCGAGCAGCCCGGCGGCGTACGCCAGCTCCACCCAGAAGGCGGCGACCGGCTCGGGCAGGTCCAGGGCGACGGCCGTCCGCTTGAGGTCCCGGACGCTCAGGCCGCCGGCCCGCAGCACCGCGGGACCGCCCTCGTCCCAGTCCTTGAGCAGTTCCTCGACGGTCGCGAGGGCGGTGTACGCCTGCCCGGCCGCGGTCGCGTCCACAACCTGTGGACGGTGGGCCGCGGCCGGCTCGACGGCCGGAGGCACGGGCTCCGGTTCGCGGTGCGCCCGGCCCTCGCGCAGGTGCAGGGCGACCTCGCGGGGGAGGACCACCGTGCCGGGCGCGGTCGGCAGCAGCAGGCCGCGGTCGAGGAGCCAGCGCAGGTGGGCGGCCGGTTCCGGCGTGACCTGGCCGTACGGCGGTCCCCAGACCAGCCGGGAGAGGACCTCGCGGGACTCGGCGGGCGCGGCGGCGAGCAGCTTCGCCATCTTCCTGCGGTTTCCGAACAGCTTGGTGAGCGCGTCCACCGCGGACACCGGGTCGTGCGTGGAGGGCAGCCCGGCGGCGGCCACGATCTCCTGGATCCGGCCCGGCGACATCCCCGAGGTGGCCTCCCGCACGGTCGGGCCGAGACCGGTCGGCGAGGGGTGCTGCGGGGACGGCGCGAGCACCTCCCGCGCGGTCCGCACCAGCCGCAGCCGGTCGTCGTCGCCCCACACCAGCGCCTGGTCGCGGAGCGCGGCGACGGCACGCGGCAGCTCGCCGGTGACGACCGGGTCCTCGTCGTCCCCGGCCATCAGGCCCAGCAGCTCCTGGTACGACGCCGGGTCGCCGGCCACCGCCAGCGCCTCCGCGGTCTGCAGGGCGAACCGGTCCAGGCGTTCCAGGGCACGCAGCACCGAGGCCCGGGTGCCGGCCCGGGTGGCCAGCTGGGTGAGGTCGGTGGGGACGGGGGTGATGAGGTCGGGGCGGGCACGCAGCAGTACGGCCAGGGAGGCGTCGTCCCTGGCGCGAAGCGCCTCCGCGAGGGAACGCGGCGGGGTGGCCGGGTTGCTCATCCGACCCACGGTAGCGGGTGCGGGGCGGGCACCGGGATCACCTGTACCACCACCGTTTCTGTGGAAAGGGCGGCCGGCGGGCGAACGGAACGTTTCGCAGGTGTCCTCCGAATGAACTTCGTCGGGAGGATCGCCGCAGCCATGGCACCACCCGGCACCTGCTCGTCACCCTGGGCTCCCTGGCAACCGCGCGACGCCGGCGACGGCAACAGCGCGGCGCAGCAAGGCGATTCGGGGGATGCGGTCGTGAGAACGCTCGGCGTCGAGCTCAATTTCAACAACGTCGTCGCGATCTTCAGTGTCGTGATCCCGGTGCTGGCGTTCTTCTGGGAGTTCGTCGTCATCCGCCGCAAGCGGCTCGGCTACCGCCTCCAGATGGACACCCTGGCCACGGACACCGCGCACGCGCCGAGTGCCGACGTGCTGGCGCGGATGCGGGACGACGGCCACGAGCTGCTGGAGCCGTCGTTCGTGCTGGTGCGGATCGAGAACGCCGGCTGGCGGGAGATCGTCTCCGGCGACTACCTGACCCCGCCCGACGACAAGACCGGCATCCGGGTGCTGTTCCGGGACCGCCGGGTCGTCGGCATGGCCGTGACCGAACTCAGCCAGCCCACCCTCCGGCACTTCTTCGTCACCACCCGCGACGGCCGGACCCAGGAGACCGACGGCTTCGGCAAGGACTGGGAGGACGGCGTCGGTGTCATCCGGCTGCCCAAGGTGACGCTGAACCCCGGCGCCCACTACAAGATCCTGGCGGTGCTGGAGCGGCGCGGCGGCAGCGAGCACGCGCCCTTCCCGCCGCCGGAGTTCCAGGCCGCGGTGACCGGGGGCATGGACCACTCCTTCGCCTGGGTCCGCTGGCTGGCCCGCCTCAAGCTGGCCCGCACCGAGAGCCACACCTTCGCCTCCAGACCCGCGGTGGGCGGTCTGGCCCTCCTGGCGGCGGCGGTCCTCGTGCAGGCGAGCCTCACCCTGTTCTTCCCCGCCAAGCCCGCCCCGCTGGACTGCGTCGGCGGCACCCTGCACCTGTCCGGCTCGACCGCGTTCGCGCCCGCGGTGACGGCGGCGGCCAAGCAGTACACGAAGCTGTGCGAGGCCAAGGGGGCGGACATCCCCATCGACGACGGCACCTTCCAGAGCAGCACCGACGGCCTCACCACGCTCCAGCAGGCCGGCAGGGCCGCCGGGATCAAGGGCGACGCGGGACTCGGCGACCACATCACGTTCACCGACGGCCCGGCCGAGGGCAACCACGCCCAGCTGCTGCCCCGGCCGGTCGTCTACTCCCTGTTCACCCTCGTCGTGAACGACGCCGCCGACGTCCACAACCTCTCCCTCCGGCAGATCCGCGACATCTACACCGGCGAGGTCAAGAACTGGTCCCAGGTCGGCGGCCACGACATCCCCGTCCACCTCGTCAACCGCCACCGCGGCTCCGGCACCCGCAACGCCCTCGAACAGCGGGTCCTCGCGGGCAAGGCGGTACCGGAGGCCGACGTCAACGACTGCGCGGCGCTGAGCACGGACAAGTACGGCGTCTGCGAGGTCAACACCACCGACAGCCTGCTGGACGCCGTGAGCGCCGACCCCGGCGGCCTCGGCTACAGCGAGGTCAGCAGCGTCCCGGCCGGCAACCTCGTCAAGCTGGACGTGGGCGGCATGCCGCCCACCCTCGAAGGCGTCGAGCAGGGCACGTACCCGTACTGGCAGACCGAGTACGCCTACACGTACGGCGAACCGCCCGCCGGCTCCATCGCCGCCGCCTTCCTGCGCTACCTCACCGACCAGGGCGGCAAGGACATCCTGCGCGAGTACGGCAACCGCCCCTGTTCGGAGACCCGCTACCCGCTGGTGTGCCGGCCGACATGAGCCGTGGCCTGCGCTACCGTCGTTGCGACGGGGTAATCCAAGGCAACGCACCGGCCCCGGAGGGGACTTCGTGGGTATCGAGAGCGATCAGGTCGTCTACGAGTATCTGAGCCGCGTCGGGGACATCGCGCACCAGCGCCAGTTGTCGTCGGCCGAGCGGATGCGGCTGGTCTCCGGGCTGCGCAACGACATCGACCGGCAACGGGCGAAGGCGACCGTCGACAGCCCCGCCGCGGTACGGCGCATCCTGGACCGGCTGGGCACGCCCGACGAGGTCGTCGAGGCGGCGGGCGGTACGACACCGGCCGCCGGCCCGCCGCGACCGCCGTCGGCCGGGGTCCCGGTCCAGCGGGACGCGGGGCCCGCGGCGCCGGCCGAGGACCTGCGCCGCGTCGTTCCACGGCCGCGGCCCGCCGAGCCGGGCGACTCGGCGCCGCCGCCCGACTGGTGGCGGGTGGACAGCAGCCCGTTCGGCGACGGGGACGGCGTGCCGGGGTTCGTCGGCGGGGTGGAGATCCCCGAGATGCTCAGCAGGCCGCGGCTCCGGAAGGCGGAGCCGGAGGACGAGCCGGTGGAGGCGGTGGAGCCGGTGGCGGCCCCCGTGGTGGAGGAGGCCGCGCCGCCGGGACGACGCCGACGCCTGATCCGCGTCGTCCCCCGCCCTGCCGTCGGCTGGAGCAACCCCCTTCTGCTGCTCGCCGCCGCCGCGCTCGTCGTGGGCGCGGTGCTCGGCAACCTGGTCGCACTCCTCCTCGGCTGGCTCATCGCCTACGGCTCCCGGCGCCTCACCCCGACGGAGACGAAGCTGGCGGTGATGTGGGTACCGGGGCTGTCCGTCGCGGCCGGACTGGTGTGGCTGTGGGGGCGCAGCGCCGGGCGCTGGGGCGCCCCGATCGCCCAGGGGCACATGAGCGACGCGGTGGGGGAGACGTGGCCGTGGGTGCTACGGGGCGCTGCGCTGGCCTCGGCGGTCTTCCTGGTGTGGCGGTCACAGAGGGCGCGGTAGAGGGCGGACCGGTGCGTCGTCGGCTGCGGGCCGGTGGGGGCTGGTCGCGCAGTTCCCCGCGCCCCTGGTTGGCTGTGGTTCGGGTGTTCGAAGAGCGGTCGTGCTGGTCGCGCCCGCGCGGCGGTAGCCGCACATCAGATTCAGTCCCGCGCCCCTTCGGGGCGCGCTGCCCAGCCGTGTCTCACATGGACATAGCTGCGGGCAGGCGTGCCGCAGGGCGGCACGGGTGGGCGCGGCGGCACCCTGCCAGCGCCGGTAAGCGTCCCCACCCCCCGGCCCCAGCCCCCTCGCACCCGGCACAATGGCGCATATGACTTCTCGCAGCCCCCTCACCGTCGGCTTCGATCTCGACATGACGCTCATCGACTCCCGCCCCGGCATCCGCGCCACCTACCTGGCGCTCGCCGAGCGGACCGGGACGTACATCGACGCCGATCTGGCGGTCACCCGGCTGGGGCCGCCGCTCGCCGAGGAGCTGGTGCACTGGTTTCCGGCCGAGCGGATCGCGGAGATGAGTGATCTGTACCGGGGCATGTACCCGGAGATCGCCATCGCGGCGACTCCGGCCATGCCGGGCGCACGGGAGGCGATCGCCGCCGTGCGGGACGCCGGCGGGAAGAGCGTGGTCGTCACCGCGAAGTACGAGCCCAACGCGAAACTGCACCTCAGCCACCTCGGCATAGTCCCGGACGCCGTCGTCGGCGACCTGTGGGCCGAGCAGAAGGCGGTCGCGCTGCGCGAGCACGGCGCGGTCGCGTACGTCGGCGACCACGTCGGAGACGTACGCGGGGCACGCAAGGCGGGAGCCCTGTCGGTGGCGGTGGCCACCGGGCCTTGCGCCGCCGATGAGCTGCGCGCGGCCGGCGCCGACGTGGTGCTCGGCGACCTCACCGAGCTGCCCGCCTGGCTGGCCGGCTACCGCGAGGGCGGCTACCGGGAGGACGCCTCCCGCGCCTGACGGCGTCCGGCCGCGACCGACTGGAGCACTCCGGCGCCGGCGACCAGGAAGCCGACGCCCATGAGCATGCTCAGCAGGTACATGTACGTCGGAAAAGGCTTCGCACCGAGGAACAGCGGTATCACGGTGACGAGTGTGGCCACCGCGCCGATGAAGAAGACCACGGCACCGGCACGGACCAGTCGGTCGCCGGGCCCGGCGGAATTCGCTTGGGTTTTGTCACGCACTCGACCAGGGTAGTTCCCTGCCCGAAGGAACAACCGGGCGACGTCTTGTCACCCGCCCGAAGACCATTAGCCTTGGTACCGGCGGGTCATGGTCGACCCGCCCGAGTGCTATCAAGGCCCGTTCCAGAGCTGTTGCATTCAGAAGTTTCCCGAGCAGTTTCCGACGAGATACGAGGACGAGGACAGACGTGCCTACCGGCAAGGTCAAGTGGTTCAACAGCGAGAAGGGCTTCGGCTTTCTCTCCCGCGACGACGGCGGTGACGTCTTCGTCCATTCCTCGGTTCTCCCCGACGGGGTCGACGCACTCAAGCCGGGCCAGCGCGTGGAGTTCGGCGTCGTCGCCGGTCAACGCGGTGACCAGGCACTGTCCGTGGTCCTGCTCGACCCCACCCCGTCGGTCGCCGCCGCCCAGCGCAAGAAGCCGGACGAGCTGGCCTCGATCGTGCAGGACCTGACGACCCTGCTCGAAAACATCACGCCGATGCTGGAGCGCGGCCGTTACCCGGACAAGGCCGCCGGCGCGAAGATCGCCGGGCTGCTGCGCGCGGTCGCGGACCAGCTGGACGTGTAAGCGACGGGCGACTGTCTTAAGCGTTTTTACGGGAAATCGAGTGCGTGCGGGCCGAGGGGCGGGACGAGTCCCTCGGCCGCCGCGCGGGTGAGCAGTCCGCGGACCGCCGCGTAACCGTCCTCGCCGAGTTCCGAGGTGAACTCGTTGACGTAGAGCCCGATGTGCTGGTCGGCGACGGCCGGGTCCATCTCCTGGGCGTGGGCCATGACATACGGCCGGGAGATCTCGGGATCGTCCCAGGCCGCGTGGACGGAGCTACGGATCGAGTCGGCGAGGCGCGTGAGCGCATCGGCTCCCAGTGAGCGCTTCGCGATGATCGCGCCGAGAGGGATCGGCAGGCCCGTCGTGTCCTCCCAGTGCTCACCCATGTCGGCGAGCTTGTGCAGGCCGTAGTTCTGGTACGTGAAGCGCGCCTCGTGGATCACCAGCCCCGCGTCCACCTTCCCGTCCCGTACGGCCGGCATGATCTCGTGGAACGGCATGACCACGATCTCGCCCACCCCACCGGGAAGGGTGTCCGCGGCCCAGAGGCGGAACAGCAGGTACGCCGTCGACTTCTCGCTCGGTACGGCGACCGTACGGCCGGTGAGGTCCGCCCCGGCCTCCCGGGTCAGCACCAGCGGCCCGCAGCCCCGCCCCAGCGCGCCCCCGCAGGGCAGCAGGGCGTACTCGTCGAGGACGTACGGCAGCACGGCGTACGACACCTTCAGCGCGTCCGACTCGCCGCGCTCGGCCATGCCGTTGGTGATGTCGATGTCGGCGAAGGTCACGTCGAGCGCGGGCGCGCTCGGGATCCGGCCGTGGGCGAGGGCGTCGAAGACGAAGGTGTCGTTCGGGCAGGGCGAGTACGCGATGCGCAACGGGTCAGCGGTGGTCATGTGGGTTCCAACTCTCCAGGACGGGCGCGAGCTTCCCGAAGGCCCCGGTCAGGGCGGCCAGGGCGTCGCCGATGCGCCAGGCGGCACGGTCGCGGGGGCCGACGGGGTTGGAGACCGCGCGGATCTCCAGCACGGGCACGCCGTGTGCGGCGGCCGCCTCGGCGACGCCGAAGCCCTCCATGGCCTCGGCGAGGGCGTGCGGGTGCCGGGCCAGCAGTTCGGCCGCGCGGGTGGCGGTTCCGGTCACCGTGGAGACGGTGAGCACCGCTCCGGGCTGAGCCCCGATGGCCTGGGCTGTCACTCGTACGAGTGAATTTGGTGGACGGTGGCTGACGATTCCGAAGCCCAGTTCGGTGACCGGCAGGAATCCGTCGGCGGTCTCGGCGCCCAGGTCGGCCACGGTGATCTCGTCGGCCACGACCAGCGAGCCGACGGGTGCCATCGGCTGGAAACCGCCGGCGATCCCGGCGGAGACGACCAGCGTGTAGGGGCGGCCTTCGAGGGCGGCGGCGGTGAGGGCGCTCGCGGTGCCGGCGGCCGCCGGGGCCGGTCCGACCCCGGCGGCGAGGAGGTCGTACCCCTCGGCGGTGCGCAGCAGCGTCGCGGCCGGCAGCCGTACCTCTCGGGGGCTCGTGAACGCCCCGGCCACCGCGTCCCGTTCGGCCGGGACCGCGGTGGCCACGAGGACGCGTGCCGCGGACGTGGTCGCTCCGATGGCCGTCAGGCGTCCTTCTTGAGCTTGAAGGACCACAGGCCCAGCACCGACTTGTCGCCCTCCTTGATGGAGACGAGGGTCGAGTTGCCGGAGGCGCCGTACTGGGCGTTGAAGAACACGCTGCCCGGGATGGTGCGGTAGGTCTTGGTGCTGGAGTCGGTGAGCGCCTGACCGTTCATCAGGATCGTCCAGCCGTTGTCCGCGATCTTCGGGTCGACACCGAAGCGGACCGTGTCGTCCGGGTCCACCTTGATGGACTTGATCCCGGTGTCCTTCAGGCACTTCGTGAGGGAGGCCGTGTCCAGGGCCTTGCCGTCGTTGTAACAGGCGGCCTCGGAGTTGACCGAGTTCGTGCCGACGGTGACCGTGGCGATCGGGGTCGGCTTGTCACAGGCAGACAGGACGAGCAGTCCGGCGGAAACGGCGCCGGCGGCGGCGACGACGCGGCGGCGTCGCGAGCGGGAGTGCAGCGTGGTCATGGCCGAAGGCTATCGGGCGCTCCCGGCCGTCTCCCCATGTGGGGTACGGCGTGCCCGGTTCGTTACGCCACTCGCGGTCGGGGGTGGGTGCCGTGCCGGGCGGAGCTGAGCAGACCGCGCAGCGTGGCCAGCCAGCCGGCCGCCACGATCGCGGCGGCCACCACCAGCCCCAGGGTGCCGTTCAGCGGCATCACGATGCCCACCGCGCCCCCGAACACCCAGGCCACCTGGAGCAGCGTCTCCGAGCGCGCGAACGCCGAGGTGCGCACCAGCTCCGGCACGTCCCGCTGGATCAGCGCGTCCAGGGACAGCTTGGCCAGCGCCTGCCCGAAACCGGCCATCGCCGCCAGCACCGCCACCAGGAAGGCGCCGAAGAACAGCGCCGCGACGATCGCCGTGCCCAGCACCAGGGCCACCGCCGCCACGATGATGATCTCCGGCGCCCGGGACCGCAGCCATGACCCCACCGCCGTACCGAGCGCGTTGCCCGCCCCCGCCGCGACGCCCACTATCCCCAGCGACACGGCGGCGCTCTCGCCGGTCAGCGGGTGCTCACGGAGCAGGAACGCCAGGAAGAAGATCAGGAAGCCGGAGAGGCAGCGCAGCGCGGCGTTGGCGCCGAGGGCGTGGGTGACGGCGGGCCCGACCGTCCGCAGCCCCGGCCGCTTCGCCCCTTTCCGCAGCGGGCCGTGCAGATGCTCCTCGTCGGCGGCGAGCAGCGCCACGTCCTCACCCTTGGCCGAGTCGACCTTGGGCGGCAGCGAGAAGGAGAGAAACGTCCCGGCAACGAAGATCACGAAGGCGCCGTAGAGCGGCCACGGGTCGCCGACGGCATGCAGTCCCGCCCCGATCGGGGCGGCGACGCCGGTGGCGAGCAGCCCCGCCAGGGTGACCCGGGAGTTGGCCTTCACCAGCGAGAACCGGGGCGGCAGCAGTCGGGGCACGACGGCGCTGCGCACCACCCCGTACGCCTTCGAGGCGACCAGCACGCCGAGCGCGGCCGGGTACAGCTCCAGGCTGCCGCTGGCCACCGCGCCCGAGATGATCAGTGCGAGCAGCGCCCGGGCGAGCATGGCGCCGGCCATCGCGGCGCGCCGCCCGTGCGGCAGCCGGTCGAGCAGGGGGCCGATGACCGGGGCGAGGACGGTGAAGGGCGCCATCGTGATGGCGAGGTAGAGCGCGACGCGGCCGCGGGCCTCGTCGGTGGGCACGGAGAAGAACACGGTCGAGGCGAGCGCGACGGTGACCATCACGTCCCCCGCGCCGTTGACCGCATGCAGCTCGATCAGTTTCCCCAGCCCGGACTCGCCGGCGCCGTGCGCGTGGGTGGCCTTGCGGATGCCGCGGGCGGTGCCGGTCACCGGGAGGTGCAGGGCACGGCCGACCGAGCGGACGGCACCGCGCATCCGGCCCGCACCGCTACCGACCCCGACGGCGCGCTGGGGTGACCTCGCGGTTGCCACGTGCTTCATAGTGCCCTGAGAGTGCAGTTCCTAGTGCACTTTGTGACCAAGCGAGTCGCAGGGCCGCCGAGGGGGGTTTCGCTCACCGGCGCCGGCCGGGTACCGCCCGCGCCCACCCGTGCCGCCCTGCGGCACGACTGCCCGCGGCTGAAGAGGGACGGCTGGGGAGATACGGCGGGCGAAGCGCCCCGAAAGGGGCGCGGGGAACTGCGCGACCAGCCCCCACCCACCCGCACCCACCCCACAACCCGCCACCACCCCCAAAAAAAGGCAATCTCTCGCCCTCGGACACCCCCCGCCACCGCCCCGAAACCCACCGCCGCCCCACCCCCGCCGGCTCTCCCCGCCCGCGCAGGCACGCCGGACTGTCCCCCACCACCGGCGACGGGGTAGCGTGCCTATCTCAGCCATAGCGCAGAATGGATGGCATAGGTGCGCCCGAGCGCGATCGGACGCGGACGTCGATGCGGCCCACAGGTCCGCTCCGTCCGCCCCACCGCCGGAGGCAACCGCACTCGTGAGACGGCGTAGGAGAGAAGCGATACCTGTGAGCGCAGCGACAACGCGAAGCCGCACCCCCGACCGTCTGTGCGCCGAGGCGGTCGACCTCGCCCGTGCCGCCGCCGAGGAGGCCGCCGCGCCCGGGGTGGTCGGCGAGCACGCCGGAGCCGTCGCCGAGGGCGATCGCGTGGTCACGCACTTCTTCGAGTGCAAGGAACTGGGATACCGCGGCTGGCGCTGGGCGGTGACGGTGGCCCGCGCCTCCCGCGCCAAGATCGTCACCCTGGACGAGGTGGTCCTGCTCCCCGGCCCCGACGCCCTCCTCGCCCCCGAGTGGGTGCCGTGGAGCGAGCGGCTGCGCCCCGGCGACATGGGCCCCGGCGACCTGCTGCCCACCGAGGCCGAGGACCTCCGCCTGGAGCCCGGCTACACCGGCGAGGACGAACCGGAACCGAACTCCCCGATCTCGGAGGAGATGGAGGAGCTCGCGGAGGCGGAGGACGCCGAGGTCACCGCGGGCACCCCCGCGCACCTGCCGACGGTCCCCACCCGCGGCACGATCGCCTCGATCGCCGAGGAACTCGGCATGCGCCGCGCCCGGGTCCTGTCCCGCTACGGCCTGCACATCGCCGCCGACCGCTGGGAGGACGCGTTCGGCGCCAAGACCCCCATGGCCCAGGCGGCCCCCGCGACGTGCGTGAGCTGCGGCTTCCTCACCCCCATCGGCGGCTCCCTCGGCCAGGCCTTCGGCGTCTGCGCCAACGAGTTCTCCCCGGCCGACGGCCGGGTCGTCTCCCTCTCCTACGGCTGCGGCGGCCACTCGGAGGCCGCGGTCATGCCGAAGACCCCCCAGCCGCCCCCGCCGGTCATCGACGAGACGCGAGTCGACCCCTTCCCCCTCCGCCCCGCCTCCGACTCCGGTTCGGTACCGGCGACGGAGGACGAGACCTCCGCGGAACTCGGCCACTCGTAGCCGACCGAACGCCCCGTCAGCCCCCGGCCGCCGGACCGCTCTTGCTCTCGCGGAGCGGCAGGCCGCCCGCTGGGAGGCCGGAAATCCTGCCCGCCGAGGTACGGCAGGGCTGCCGGGCCGGCAATCGGCAAGGGGCGCCCGGCTGGACGCCCGGTTGACCGCTCGGCCGGATGTGCCGCGGTGTGTCGTCGTTCGGCTGCGGCGCCGTTGTGGCTGGTCGCGCAGTTCCCCGCGCCCCTTTCGGGGCGCTTCTGCGAGCCGCGACGCCCTCGTGCCCGCGCGGCGGTAGCCGGACATTCGATGCAGCCCCGCGGCCCTTTCGGGGTGCTTCTGTGAGCTGCGGTGCCCTCGTGCCCGCGCGGCGGTAGCTGCGCGTTCGATGCAGCCCTGCGGCCCTTTCGGGGTGCTTCTGTGAGCTGCGGTGCCCTCGTGCCCGTGCGGGGTCCTTGGTTCTCGGTCGGCCGGGGCAGGAGGGCGGATGGGTGATGCCTCGGCGCGCGGTACCTTCGTCCTCACGTCGATGAGGAGTGTGAACGTGAGCAAGTTCGTGCGGCCCGCCGCCGAGGGCGCCGACCCCTTCGGCACCGCCCGCCTGCGTCGCGGTGTCCTCGACGCCTGGGCCACCAGCCCCGCCCGGTTCCGGGAGGACGCCAACGCCGAGGAGGACCTGGTCCTCGGGGGGTACCGGGACCGGCTCGTCGTGGAGCTCGCGCAGAACGCCGCCGACGCGGCCGCCCGCGCGGGGGTGCCCGGCCGGCTCCGCCTCACCCTCCGCGACGGCGTGCTGTTCGCCGCCAACACCGGCGCCCCGCTGGACGCGGCCGGCGTCGAGTCCCTCGCCACCCTGCGCGCCTCCGCGAAGCGGGGGGACAGCGAGGGGGCCGTCGGGCGGTTCGGTGTCGGGTTCGCCGCGGTGCTGGCCGTGACCGATGAACCCGCGGTCGTCGGGCGGCACGGCGGGGTCCGCTGGGCCCTCGCCGAGGCCCGGGAACTGGCCGAGGAGACCGCCCGGCACAGCCCGGGACTGGGCGACGAGATCCGCCGGCGGGACGGCCATGTCCCCCTGCTCCGGCTCCCGTTCGCCGCCGAGGGCACCGCCCCGGACCCGTACGACACGGTCGTGATCCTGCCGCTGCGGGACACCGCCGCCACCGACCTCGCCGAGCGGCTCCTCGACGCCGTGGACGACGCCCTGCTCCTCGCCCTGCCGGGGCTGGAGGAGGTCGTGGTCGAGACCGCCGACACCGTGCGCACCCTGCGCCGCCGCACCGACGGCGCGCTCACCGTCGTAGAGGATTCGCAGGCCGGCACGACCCGCTGGCGTACCGTCGCCGCGCACGGCTCGCTCACCCCCGACCTGCTCGCCGACCGGCCGGTCGAGGAGCGGCTGCGGCCGCACTGGTCGCTGACCTGGGCGGTGCCCACGGACGGCCAGGGCGCCCCGGACCGGCCGCGCTCCGCCGCCGTCGTGCACGCCCCCACCCCCAGCGACGAACCGCTCGGCGTGCCCGCCCTGCTCATCGCCTCCTTCCCCCTCGACACCACCCGTCGGCACGCCGCACCCGGCCCGCTCACCGACTTCCTGGTGCAGCGCGCGGCCGACGCGTACGCCGAACTCCTCGCCGACTGGCGGCCGGTGGGGGAGGGGATCATCCATCTGGTGCCCGGCCCGCTCGGCAAGGGCGAGCTGGACGGCGCGCTGCGCCAGGCGATCCTGGAGCGGCTGCCGCGCACCGCGTTCCTGCCGCCCGCCGTCGAGCCCGGCGACGACAGCGAGCTCCCGGAGGCGCTGCGGCCGCGCGACGCGGAGATCGTGGAGGGGGCGGGGGCCGACACGGTCCGGGTCCTCGCCGAGGTCCTCCCGACCCTCCTGCCCGCCGGCCTGGAACGCCGCGTCGAGCTGCGGACCTTGTCCGTCGCCCGGCTGCCGCTCGCCGAGGCCGTCGACCGCCTGGCCGGTCTGGAGAAGGACCCGGACTGGTGGTGGCGGCTCTACGACAGCCTCGCCGGCGTCGACCCGGAGCGGCTCTCCGGGCTGCCGGTGCCGCTGGCGGACGGCAGGACCACCATCGGTCCCCGGCAGGTTCTCCTCCCCACCGCGGACGCGACCGCCATCGACCCCGAGGTGCTCACCCGGCTCGGCCTCAAGGTCGCCCACCAGGACGCCGCCCACCCGCTCCTGGAGAAGCTCGGCGCGCTGCCCGCGTCCCCGCGCGCGGTCCTCACCACCCCGCAGGTGCGGGCCGCGGTCGCGGCCTCGCTGGACGACGAGGGGGGCGTGAACTGGGAGGAAGACACCCTGGACGCCGAGGAGTTGGCGGACACGGTGCTGGCGCTGGCGCGGGACGCCGGTCTGGAACCGGGTGACGAGCCCTGGCTGGGCGCGCTCGCCCTGCCCGACGAGGACGGCGAGCTCGCCCCGGCCGGTGAACTGGTCTTCCCCGGCAGCGCCTTCGCCCGGCTCATCAGGGAGGACGAGCTGGCGGCCGTGGACGCCGACCTGGCCGGGAAGTGGGGCGAGGGCCCGCTCGCCGCCTGCGGGGTCCTCGCGAACTTCGCGCTCGTCCGTGCCACCGACGTCGTCCTGGACCCGGACGAACTGGAGCCCCGCGAGGGCGACTTCGCGGAACCCGACGACGCCGGCCTCCTCGACGCCGTCGACGTCTGGTGCGAGGACATCCTGGACCGCTTCCCGGACACCCCGGTGCCTCCGGTCGCCACCGAGCTGATCGCCGTCCGCGACCTCGACCTCGTCGACGAGGACCACTGGCCCGAGGCCCTCGCCCTGCTCGCCCAGCCGCCGCTGCGCGACGCCCTCACCCAGCCGGTCCGCATCCTGCTGCCGGACGGCACCCACGAGGTCGTACGGCCGTACACCGCGTGGTGGCTGCGCGGGCACCCGGTCCTCGACGGCCGCCGCCCCGCCGGGCTGCTGGCGGCCGGCGGCGACCCGCTGCTGCGCGGCCTCTACGAGGAGGCCGACGCGACCGGCTTCGAGGACGAGCAGGTGCTGCGGGCGCTCGGCGTACGGACCTCGGTGGCCGCCCTCCTGGACGAGCCGGGCGGCGCCGCCGAACTCCTCGACCGCCTCGCCGACCCGGACCGCTCCGTCACCGGCGCCCAGCTGCACGCGCTGTACGGCGCGCTGGCGGACCTGGACCCGGAGCAGGTGACGCTCCCCGACGAGCTGCGGGCGGTGATCGACGGCCGGGTGGAGGTCGTGGACGCGGCGGACGCGGTGGTCGTGGACTCGCCGGACCTCCTGCCGTTCACGGCCGGTGTCCCCTTGCTCCCGGTACGGCCGTCCCGGGCCGCCGAGCTGGCCGAACTGTTCCAGGTACGGCGGCTGAGCGAGTCGGTGACGGGGTCGGTCGACTCGGAGGGCACCGAGCACGACGTCCCCGAGCCGGTGCACGTCCTGCTCGGCCCGCGCACTCCGCGGACGTACGTCGAGCACGAGGAACTGGTGGTCGACGGCGTCGAGATCGACTGGCGCCTCACCGGGGACGGCGTCCTGCACGCCGCGACCCTGGAGGGCGTGGCGGCCGGCCTGGCCTGGGCGGCGGGGCAGTGGCCGCGCCGCTTCGAGGTGGCGGCACTGCTGGAGGACCCGTCCCGCACGGAGGAGCTGGCGCGGGACCGCTGGTTCGACTGAGCGGCTGTGCGCAAGGCGAGCCGCCGTGGGCAAGGTGAGCCGTCGTTCGCAAGGCCCTCGACAGTTTCGGCGCACAACTTTCAAATCCCGTACAACCTTTGTTCCCCTGCGGAGATCTGAACGGGGGAGTCATCCAGACTCCCCGATCACTTCCATGCAGGGGAACGCATGCGTATACGCGCCACTGTGGCCGCCGTCTCCGGTGCCCTGGCACTCTCCGCTCTCGCGCTGCCGGCCGCACACGCCGCCGGCGGCTCGACCTTCGGCACCGACGCGACGAAGCTCTTCGCGGCCGCCCACCACACGTCCGGCAAGACCGCGTTGAGCGCCACCTCCGCGGACGACGACGCTCCGTACGCCATGGACGTCACCTTCTCCAACGTCAAGATCGCCAAGGCGGTCACGGTCGGTACGACCGCCCACGTCGCCACGTCGGTCACCTACACGCTCACCCACGGCGCCGATGTCGACATCACCGCCTCGGACTTCTTCTCGGGCGCCTACATCTACAAGGGCTCCTACGACGACGAGGCCAACTTCCTGATCGGCGACGACCCGGCTAAGTGCACGGTCACCTCGGCGACCACCGCCAGCTGCAAGGGGAACATCGACATCTACCCGGGCGAGGGCGAGCTCTTCAACTCCGACGCCGGCCTCTGGCACGCCGGCGCCCTGGCCATCGCGTACAACGGCCAGGACCCGACCAGCGACGACTTCGACATCACCAAGGTCGGGTACGCCGACCAGGGCGCCCTCGGCAGCACCCAGGTCCAGCGCCTGTCGAAGCTGACGGTCAACGCCGCCCCGGAGCCGGTGAAGAAGGGCAAGACCATCACGGTCACCGGCAAGCTGTCCCGGGCCAACTGGGAGGACGGCAAGTACCACGGCTACACCGGCCAGTCCGTGCGGCTGCAGTTCCGCAAGAAGGGCTCCAGCACCTACACCAACGTCAAGGGCATCAAGACGTCCTCGACCGGCACGCTGAAGACGACCACCACGGCGACGGTGGACGGCTACTACCGTTTCTCCTTCGTCGGCACGGCGACGACCCCGGCGGTCAACGCCGCGGGTGACTACGTCGACGTGAAGTAGCAGCACCGGGAGTAATCCCAAGGAGGCGTAATCCGGTCGCAAAAGAATCAAAATCTGACCGGATTACGTCTCACCCGTACAACCTCGCTCACCCCCCGTGGATCTGATCACCCGAGTCAACAGACTCCCAAGATCGCTTGGGCCTCGCGCCCACTGTTCCCACTGGGGAATTCATGCGTATTCGTGCCACTGTGGCCGCCGTCTCCGGCGCCCTGGCCCTCTCCGCGTTCGTCGCTCCGGCCGCCCACGCCGCCGACAGCGCGCCGAACGTCACCTTCTCGAACATGAAGGTCAACAAGGGCAGCAGCATGGTCGTCGGCACGACCAAGGCGTCCTTCTCGGTCACCTACACCGTGACCCACGCGGCGAGCCTGCCCGCGAGTGACTTCGCCACCGGTCCGGTCATCTACCGCGGCAGCTCCGTGACCGCGCCGACCGACCTCTTCGCCACCGATGACCCGGGCACCTGCACCGCCGCCTCCTCGACCGTCCTCAACTGCAAGGCCACCCTCACCTTCACGGTCGGCGGGGACGCGGACCTGGACAACTCCGAGGCGGGCTCCTGGTCGGTCGGCGCCGTCGCCGCCGACGCGGACAGCAACGTGAAGTGGGTCGGCGGCCTGGGTACCACCAAGGTCCTGCGCGCCACGAAGCTGACGGTCAACGCCACCCCCGAGCCGGTCAAGAAGGGCAAGACCGTCACGGTCACCGGCTCCCTGACCCGCGCCAACTGGGACACCCACAAGTACGGCGCCTACGGCAGCCAGTCGGTCAAGCTCCAGTTCCGCAAGAAGAGCTCCAGCACCTACACCACGCTGAAGACCATCAAGTCATCCTCCACGGGTGCCCTGAAGACCACGACCACGGCGTCGGTCGACGGTTACTACCGCTACTCCTTCGCCGGCACCTCGACCAGCCCGGCGGTCAGCGCCACGGGCGACTACGTCGACGTGCAGTAGCCCCACCGGAACCGAACGGCCGCCCCACCGGTGTCCTGCCGGCGGGGCGGCCGTGTCGTTCGTCAGTCCTCGCGGACGCGGGCGCGCAGTCGACATCCTGGCAAGCCCGCCTCCGGCCCACGTCTGCCGGGCCGGAGGAGCTCACACCGGGTACTTCCGCTCCACCCACTTCCAAAGAAGCTCCAGCACCGCCGACCCCACCACCGCGATGCCGACGGCAGTCCACGGCATCACCACCCCCACCAGCTTCAACGCGAAGAAGCTCTGCAGCGCGGGCACGGCGAGCACGAAGACGAAGGCCACGCCCATCGCGGCCACCAGGACGATGCGCCACCAGGTGTACGGGCGGGCGATGATCGCCAGCACCCACAGCGAGATCAGGAACAGGGTCAGGGTCGCGGCACTGGTCTCGGCGTCCAGGGACCCGGTCCCCGTGTAGTAGTGCCGGGCGAGCAGGTACGTCAGGAAAGTCGCCGCACCGGCCACCACACCACCCGGGATCGAGTACCGCATCACCCGGCGGACGAAGTGCGGCTGTGCCCGTTCCTTGTTCGGCGCCAGGGCGAGGAAGAACGCCGGGATGCCGATGGTCAGGGTGGAGAGCAGGGTCAGGTGCCTCGGCAGGAAGGGGTATTCGACCCGCCAGCAGACCACGAGCACCGCGAGCAGCACCGAGTACACCGTCTTGACCAGGAACAGCGTGGCGACCCGGGTGATGTTGCCGATCACCCGCCGCCCCTCGGCCACCACCGAGGGCAGCGTGGCGAAGCTGTTGTTGAGCAGGACGATCTGGGCGACCGCCCGGGTGGCCTCCGAACCCGAGCCCATCGAGACCCCGATGTCGGCGTCCTTGAGCGCGAGCACGTCGTTCACGCCGTCGCCGGTCATCGCCACCGTGTGCCCGCGCGACTGCAACGCCCCCACCATGTCCCGCTTCTGCTGCGGGGTGACCCGCCCGAAGACGGTGCCCGAGTCGAGGGCCTCGGCCATCTCGGCCGGTTCGGCGGGCAGCCGGCGCGCGTCCACCGTCGTACCGCTGAGGCCGAGCTTGGCCGCCACCGCCCCGACCGAGACCGCGTTGTCGCCGGAGATGACCTTCGCGCGGACCTCCTGGTCGGCGAAGTAGCGCAGGGTGTCGGCGGCGTCCGGGCGCAGCCGCTGCTCCAGGACCACCAGCGCGGTGGGGTCGGCGCCCTGTGCCACTTCCGGGTGGTCGAGATCCCGGGCGGCGCGGGCGAGCAGCAGCACCCGCAGGCCCTCCTCGTTGAGCCGTACGGTTTCGGCCAGTGCCGGGTCGTCGGCACCGAGGAGCACGTCCGGCGCCCCCAGCAGCCAGGTGCTCAGCTCCCCGTCGCCCTCGCTGAAGGTCGCCCCGCTGTACTTGCGGGCGGAGGAGAAGGGCAGCGACTCCACGCACCGCCAGTCCTCGCTGTCCGGGTAGGCGTCGATGATCGCCTGGAGGGAGGCGTTGGGGCGCGGGTCGGACTCGCCGAGCGAGCCCAGCACCTTGCGTACGTACGTCTCGTCGACCCCGTCCAGCGACCGCAGCTCGGTGACGTCCATGCCGCCCTCGGTGAGGGTGCCGGTCTTGTCGAGGCAGACGGTGTCGATCCGGGCGAGGCCCTCGATCGCGGGGAGTTCCTGGACCAGGCACTGCTGGCGGCCCAGCCGGATCACGCCGATCGCGAAGGCGACGGAGGTGAGCAGGACCAGACCCTCGGGGACCATCGGGACGATGCCGCCGACGGTGCGGGCCACGGCGTCCTTGAGGCCGTTGTTCTTCACGACCAGCTGGGTGGCGACCAGGCCGATCGCGGCCGGGACCATCATCCAGGTCACGTACTTGAGGATGGTCGAGATACCGCTGCGCAGCTCCGAGTGGACCAGTGTGAAACGGGACGCCTCCTCGGCGAGCTGGGCGGCGTAGGCCTCCCGGCCGACCTTGGTCGCCGCGAACGAGCCACCGCCGGCCACCACGAAACTCCCCGACATCACCTGATCGCCGGGGCGTTTGACGACGGGGTCGGCCTCACCGGTGAGCAGCGACTCGTCGATCTCCAGACCGTCGGCCTCGGCGCACACACCGTCCACGACGATCTTGTCGCCGGGGCCTATCTCGATCAGGTCCCCGAGCACGATCGCGTTCGTGCCCACTTCGACGGCGGCCCCGTCCCGGCGCACGGTGGGGCGCGTCTCGCCGATCACCGCGAGCGAGTCCAGGGTCTGCTTGGCCCGCCACTCCTGCACGATGCCGATGCCGGTGTTGGCGAGGATCACGAAGCCGAAGAGGCTGTCCTGGATCGGCGCCACGAACAGCATGACCAGCCACAGCACACCGATGATCGCGTTGAACCGGGTGAAGACGTTCGCCCGCACGATCTCGCCGATCGAGCGGCTGCTGCGTACCGGTACGTCGTTCACCTGGCCGCGCGCGATCCGCTCCGCGACCTCGGCAGCCGTCAGGCCGGTCGTCCTGATCGGCACCGGCAGCGGTACGGGATGCACGGGGTCGAGCTCGGCGCCCGCGTCTATGTGCTGCATGCCTTCGACGGTACGTGCGGATTTGCCCGCCCACCTGCCGAGTGCCCGGAAGATCCGACCAGGGGAGGACCGAAGTCGTGCGCAGGTTGTAGACGCCTCGCCCACCCACCCACCCGACTCGGCCCTCCAAAAGCGCGAGCCCCCCTCCAGCCCACCCGGCACCCGGGAGCGAAGCCCGGTCTGCGATGTCTTGGGCTTCGCCCCGGCGTTCGAGGAGCGAAGCCTGGTCCGCGATCCCTTGGCCCGTCCGGTGTCCGGGGGGTGGAGGCCGGTTCGCGATCCCTTGGGGTTCGCCTGATGTCCGGGGGGTGGGGGCCGGTTCGCGATCCCTTCGGGGCCGTCCGGTGTTCGGGGGTGGGGGCGGTCTGTGATCCCTTGGGGTTCGCCTGATGTCCGGGGGGGGGGAGGGGGGAGGCCGGTTCGCGATCCCTTCGGGGCCGGCCGGTGGCCGGGAGGGAAGGTTGCTTTGTTGTGCCTTCGGGGCTGTCGGTGTTCGAGGGTGGAGATCGCTCCGCAACCCCCTCCAGCCCGTCCGGCGTTTGAGGACGAGGCCGTTCAGGCCGATATGGCGGTGCGGCAAGGAGGGGTGCGGTCTGTCCGGCCTCGCGGTGGTTCCCTACTCGGTCGTCGCGCGGAACGCCTTGATCGCCGCGTCCCGGCGCTTCACGTAGTACACGCCGATCAGGCCGAGGCCGCCGCCGGCCAGGCAGGTCCAGATCCACCAGGTGTGGCCGTGGTCGGAGTACCAGCCGTAGAAGGGGAGCTGGGCCAGGAAGAGGACGAACCAGATGATCGTGCCGCCGATGATCGTCGGGACGACAGGGCCCTCAAGGGGCTCCGGTGCCTCGTGCTGGGGGGTCCACTTCGCCATGGCGCTTAGCTTACGCACCTACACGGTCTACGCGCGGAGATAGCGATCTGGACATCATACGTTCATACTGAAACCGTTTGTGTTTGACTACTTCTGATCGTAGGAACATCCAATGTCGACCCCGGCTTCCACTCAGGCCCCCGCCCCCGAACAGCCGGGTGCGACCCCCGCGTACGGTGCGCTGGATCGTTACTTCAAGATCTCCGAGCGGGGCAGCACCCTCGCCCGCGAGGTACGCGGCGGCTTCGCCACCTTCTTCGCGATGGCGTACATCATCGTGCTGAACCCGATCATCCTCGGCAGCGCGAAGGACATGTACGGCCACCAGCTCGATCACGGTCAGCTGGTCACCGCCACCGTCATCACGGCGGCCTTCACGACCCTGCTGATGGGCGTCATCGGCAACGTCCCGATCGCCCTCGCCGCCGGCCTCGGCGTGAACTCCGTCGTCGCGCTCCAGCTGGCCCCCCGGATGTCCTGGCCGGACGCCATGGGCATGGTGGTGCTGGCCGGCATCGTCGTGATGCTGCTGGTCGCCAGCGGTCTGCGCGAGCGCGTGATGAACGCCGTCCCCTACAGCCTGCGCAAGGCGATCTCGATCGGTATCGGCCTGTTCATCATGCTGATCGGTCTGGTGGACTCCGGCTTCGTCACCCGCATCCCGGACGCCGCCCAGACCACCGTCCCGCTCCAGCTCGGCACCGACGGTCACCTCAACGGCTGGCCGGTCCTGGTCTTCGTGCTCGGCGTGCTGCTCACCCTCGCGCTGATCGTCCGCAAGGTCTCCGGCGCGATCCTGATCTCGATCGTCGCGATGACCGTGCTCGCGCTGATCATCAATGCCGTCGCCCATGTGGCGGACTGGGGGCTGACCGTCCCGAAGTGGCCCGGCAACCCCGTCGCCACCCCGGACTTCGGCCTGCTCGGCAAGGTCAGCCTGTTCGGCGGCTTCGGCAAGGTCGGCGTGCTGACCGGCATCCTCTTCGTCTTCACGGTCCTGCTGTCCTGCTTCTTCGACGCCATGGGCACGATCATGGGCATCAGCGACGAGGCCAAGCTGACCGACGCCCAGGGCTACATGCCGGGCATCAACAAGGTGCTGTTCATCGACGGTGTCGCGGTCGCCGTCGGCGGTGCCAGCTCCTCCTCCGCCACCACCTGCTTCGTCGAGTCGACGGCCGGCGTCGGCGAGGGGGCGCGCACCGGCTTCGCCAACGTCGTCACCGGCGGGCTGTTCGCCGTGGCGCTGTTCCTCACCCCCGTCGCCACGATGGTCCCCTCCCAGGCGGCCACCCCGGCGCTGCTCGCGGTCGGCTTCCTGATCCTGGCCGGCTCGGTCAAGGAGATCGACTGGGTCGACTACACGCTCGCGATCCCGGCCTTCGTGACCATGGTGATGATGCCGTTCACCTACTCGATCACGAACGGCATCGGCATGGGCTTCATCACCTTCGTGGTGCTCCGCCTGGCCGCCGGCCGGGCCAGGGAGATCCCCGCCGCGATGTACGTGGTCTCGGCGGTGTTCGCCTTCTACTACCTGATGCCGGCCCTGGGTCTGACCTGACCCTCCTGGTCGGGCTCCCTGGTCAGGTGACCTTGACCTGGTCGCCGTAGAACCTCTCCGTCTCCTCGACGGAGGCCGAGAACCGCTCGTCGAAGTCGTCCCGAATGAGCGTCCGGACCACGTAGTCCTGGACGCTCATTCCCCTTTTCGCCGCATGACACCGGAGCCGGTCGAGCAGCTCCTTGTCTATCCGCAGGCTGAGCACAGTGGTCCCCATGGATACGAGGGCGCCACATCCACGCGCCCGATGCGTCACTTTCCGGATCCAGCTCACTCGTACGGGTGACGCGATGTTTTCCGGGGGATGCCCCCAGGCCCCCGGATCCAGTGGCCGAGGTCACGGGCGTATCCGCGCGTCCGAGTGGTCCTTAGGTAGGGTAATGAGTTACTCTAAAGAACATGCCGGACCTTACCCATGGCGACGACGCGGCCGCCGTGAACTCCCTCCGCTCCGCCGTGATGCGACTCTCGCGACGGCTGAAGCACCAGCGGGTCGACGAGTCACTGAGCCCCACCGAGATGTCGGTGCTGGGCACCCTCTCCAACTGCGGCCAGGCCACCCCCGGTGAGCTGGCCCGCAAGGAGCACGTCCAGCCGCCCTCGATGACCCGCATCGTGGCGCTGCTGGAGGCCAAGGGACTGGTCCGGCTGGAGCCGCATCCGGAGGACCGGCGCCAGAAGGTCGTCACCAGGACCGAACAGGCCGAGGCGATGCTCGAGGAGAGCCGCGCCAAGCGCAACGCGTTCCTGGCCGGCCTGGTCGACGGCCTCGACGAGGACGAGTGGGCGAAACTCCGCGCCGCCGCCCCCGTGCTGGAGAAGCTCGCACACCTGTAAGACCCCGAGAGAAGAAGGAGGCGACCCGTTTGAGTACGGGACCCGGAACACCTTCCGCCCCCGCACCGACCGCCCCTACTACCCCCGCAGCCCGCAGGTCCTCGATGTTCAGCTCGCTGAAGGTCAGGAACTACCGGCTGTTCTTCGCCGGCCAGGTCGTCTCGAACATAGGCACCTGGATGCAGCGCATCGCGCAGGACTGGCTGGTCCTCAGCCTCACCGGCTCCGCGACCGCCGTCGGCGTCACCACCGCCCTCCAGTTCCTGCCGATGCTGCTCTTCGGCCTCTACGGCGGGGTCCTGGTCGATCGCCTCAACAAGCGGCGGGCCCTCCTCGTCACCCAGACCTCGATGGCCCTCACCGGCATCGCGCTCGCGCTGCTGACCCTCTCCGGGCATGTCCAGGTATGGCACGTCTACCTGGCCGCCTTCGTCGTCGGCCTCGCCACGGTCGTCGACAACCCGGCCCGCCAGTCCTTCGTCTCCGAGATGGTCGGCCCGGACCAGCTGCAGAACGCGGTCAGCCTGAACTCCGCGAACTTCCAGTCCGCCCGCCTGGTCGGCCCGGCCGTCGCCGGCCTCATGATCACCGGCGTGGGCACCGGCTGGGCGTTCCTCTTCAACGGCCTGTCCTTCGTCGCCCCCCTCGCCGGCCTGCTGCTGATGCGGGCGCGCGAGCTGCACGTCGTGCAGCGGGCGCCGAGAGGAAAGGGCCAGCTGCGGGAGGGCCTGCGCTATGTCGCCGGGCGCCCGGACCTGACCTGGACCATCATCCTGATCGGGTTCATCGGCACCTTCGGCTTCAACTTCCCCGTCTACCTCTCCGCATTCGCGGACGACGTCTTCCACGCGGGCGCCGGCTCCTACAGCCTCTTCAACACCCTGATGGCGGTCGGCTCGCTGGCCGGCGCCCTGCTCGCGGCCAGACGCGGCACGGCCAAGCTGCGGGTGATGCTCGCGGCGGCGGTGGCCTTCGGCGGCCTCGAGCTGGTGGCCGCGGCAGCCCCGTCCCTGTGGCTGTTCTCCCTGCTGATGGTCCCCATCGGCATGTTCGGCATGACGGTCAACGTCACCGCCAACACCACCGTCCAGATGGGCACCGACCCGGCCATGCGGGGCCGGGTGATGTCGCTGTACATGATGGTGTTCATGGGCGGCTCACCCATCGGCGCACCCATCGCCGGCTGGATCACCGACGCGTACGGCGTCCGGGCGGGCCTGGCGGTGGGCGGCGCCATCGCGGCCGCGGCCGCCGTGGTGATCGGCCTGGTCCTGGCCCGGGTCGGCAACCTGCGGCTGTCGGTCGGCTGGCACGGCGGCCACCCGCGGTTGCGGTTCGTGCCGAGAGAGCCGGCGGAGCAGCAGGAGCAGCTCGCACCGGCCGCGTGAGACACGTGTGACGGCGACTGGCCCGGAGGCGGACTACAGCCTCCGGGCCAGTACCTGTCCCGGCCAGCTGTCGTCGCCCTCGACGGCGACGGTGAAGGACTCGGTCGGGGTGAAGCCGTTGCTCTCGTAGAAGGCGACCAGCTTGCGGTCGTCGCCCGCGTAGCAGTCGACCCGCAGCAGCGAGATCCCGGCCCGGCGGGTCTCCGCGGCCGCGTGGGCGAGCAGCGCGGCGCCGGTGCCGGAGCCCTTGAACCGGCGGTCCGAGGCCAGTATGTGGATGTACCGCTCGGGCTCGTCCACGGGCGCGAGGTAGGGACCGGGCGAGTCGGTGAGGGTGAGGGTGGCGGCCGGGACCCCGTCGTACTCGGCGATGTACGGGCTGCCCTCGGTGAAGTACCGGTTGATCATCTCCACGGCCTTCGGATTCTCCGACCAGGGTGTGGTCCCCCACTGCCGGGTCCGGCCCTGGGACACCAGCCACGCCACGGCGCTGTCGAACATGCCGAGGACCACCGGGATGTCGTCGGCGCGGCCGTCCCGGATCCTGATCTTCCCGTTGCTCTCCGTGTTCTCCATGCAGCGATTCACGCCGTCGTACGCCCCGCGCGCAAGCGTTTTTTTGGCAGGGTTGCCCCATGAGACTCTTCGCAGCCGTGCTGCCCCCGCCGGAGGTGGCCGCCGAACTCGGCGCCGAGATCGACAGGTTGAAGCGGCTGCCGGGGTCGGACGCGCTGCGCTGGACCGGCCGGCCCGGCTGGCACTACACGCTCGCGTTCTACGGCGAGGTCGAGGACGACGTCGTACCCGGCCTGTCGGAGCGCCTCGCCCGGGCGGCCCACCGCACCCCGCCGTTCCCGCTGGCCGTCGCCGGCGGCGGGCAGTTCGGGCACGGCAGGGCGCTGTGGGCGGGCGCCCACGGCGACCTGGACACCCTCCGGCTGCTGGCCGACCGCACGGAGGCGGCGGCCCGGAAGGCGGGCGTGGACATGGGGGAGCACCGCCGCTACCGGGCCCACCTGACGGTGGCCCGCAGCCGGGACGCGGTGGAGGTACGGCCCTACCTCGCGCTGCTCACGGAGTTCACCAGCCGGAGCTGGACGGTCGGGGAGCTGGCGCTGGTGCAGAGCAACCTGCCGACGTCGGGGGTGCCGGGGGAGCAGCCGCGGTACGAGGTGGTCGGGCGTTGGGGGCTCGGAGCGGGCGGTTAGGCTCGGTGCCGTGGACCCGAAGACCCGGAACCGGATCATGGCCGGTGCGCTTGTTTTGTTGTTCGTGGTGGTGGCGGTGGCGTCTGCCATGCGGTGAGGGCGGCTGGGGAACTGCGGCCGCCGTTTTCGGCTGCGGGCCGATCGTGGCTGGTCGCGCAGTTCCCCGCGCCCCTTCGGGGCGCTTACCAGGCGAAGGCCTCCGGGGACGGGCCCGGGCCCGGGAAGATCTCGTCCAGGCCCTCCAGGAGCTCCGTGCTCAGTTCCAGCTCTACGGCCCGCAGCGCCGACTCCAGCTGTTCGGCGGTGCGCGGACCCACGATCGGGCCGGTCACTCCCGGACGGGTGAGCAGCCAGGCGAGAGCGGCCTCGCCGGGCTCCACGCCGTGCTTGTCCAGGAGGTCCTCGTAGGCCTGGATCTGGGCGCGGACGGCGGTGTTGGCGAGGGAGTCCGCGGCCCGGCCACTGGCCCGGCGGCCGCCCTCGACCTCCTTCTTGATCACGCCGCCGAGCAGTCCGCCGTGCAGCGGCGACCAGGGGATGACCCCGAGGCCGTAGTCCTGCGCTGCCGGGATGACCTCCATCTCGGCACGGCGCTCGGCGAGGTTGTAGAGGCACTGCTCGCTGACCAGTCCGATGGTCCCGCCGCGCCGGGCGGCGATCTCGTTGGCCTGGGCGATCTTGTATCCGGGGAAGTTCGAGGAACCGACGTAGAGGATCTTGCCCTGCTGCACCAGCACGTCGATCGCCTGCCAGATCTCCTCGAAGGGAGTCCGCCGGTCGATGTGGTGGAACTGGTAGACGTCGATGTAGTCGGTCTGGAGCCGCTTCAGGCTGGCATCGACCGCGCGCCGGATGTTCAGTGCGGAGAGCTTGTCGTGGTTGGGCCAGGCGTCGCCGTCGGCGGCCATGTTGCCGTACACCTTGGTGGCGAGCACGACCTTGTCGCGGTGGACGGGGCTCTTGGCGAACCAATTGCCGATGATCTCCTCGGTCCGCCCCTTGTTCTCACCCCACCCGTACACGTTGGCGGTGTCGAAGTAGTTGATGCCGGCGGCGAGCGCCGCGTCCATGATCGCGTGACTGTCGGCCTCGTCGGTCTGCGGGCCGAAGTTCATGGTGCCGAGGACGAGTCGGCTGACCTTGAGTCCGGTACGTCCGAGCTGCGTGTACTTCATGGTCACCCAGCCAACGGCGTGGAGTGCGCTCTAGGCAAGGGCGGGGGGCCGGCGCGGAGCTAGTCGGTGGGGAACTCGTCGGTCTTCAGGGTGAGACCGACGACGGTCGCCGTGAGGTCCACCTCGTCGCCGAAGCCGACCCTCGTCTCGGTCGCGTAGTCGTCGCCCTTGGGGTTGGTGTAGACGTGGACGCGGCGCTGGTAGGGGTCGGCGATCAGGTAGACGGGGACCTCGGCGACCGCGTACGCGGTCTTCTTGGGGCCGTAGTCATTGGATGCGGTGCTCTTCGAGATGACCTCGGCGACGAACTCCACGTCCTGGTGACGCCATAGCCCCTTCTCGGTCTTCACGGCGTCCTCGGCCATCACGGTCACGTCCGTCGCGAACCCGTTGAGGTGCCCCGGGTAGTCGATGCGTACGTCGGACTTGACCCGCTTCCGGGGGTACTTGGTCCGCAACTGTTCGACGATGTCCAGGATGATCTCCCAGTGGGTGTCCCGCTGTGGCGACATGAAGACGGTCCCCTCGACGATCTCGACCTTGTATCCCTCGGGGGCGGGCATCTTCTCGATCCGCTCGAACATCTCGTCGAGCGTGACCTCGTCGTCGCTCTGGGCCATCGCGATCCTGTCTTCGAGGACGGTCATCCTGGCGCTCCTCCCCGGCCGCCCTCCGCACGAGTGCGGCCGCGCGGTTCAACGATACGCACGGTGACCGGGCAACGGCGGAATTCGGTCAGTCCGTTCCGGCCTCGTACTCCTGGCCGACCCCCCACCCCTGCCACATCGCCTCCGAGAACGCCCCCGCGATCCGGTGCTCACCGCTCGCGTTCGGATGGGTGCCGTCGTAGGTGTCCGTGTGGATGTCGTACGACTCCGGCTGCGAGGCCATGAGGATCGGGGAGCGGGGCTCGTCGAGGTCGGCCGCCGTCTTCGCCAGCAGTTCGTTGAAGCGGGTCACCTGTTCCGCGAACGGCTCGTCCGACGCGGCCCGGATGTTCGGGATCACCGGCAGCAGCACGATGCGGATGCCCGCCCTGGCCGCCCGCGCGTTGGCGACGAAGGCCCGTGCGTTCTCCGCCGTCTGCTCCGCGTTCGTGTAGAAGCCCAGGTCGATCAGGCCGAGGGAGACCAGCAGGACGTCGGCGCGGCAGGAGCGCACCGCCTCCCCGATCAGCGGCGCCATGTGCAGCCAGCCCTCGCCCCAGCCGGCCAGGTGGGCGCGGGGGAAGTCGGGGTCGGCGTAGGCGTACGAGACGGGCGCGTCGGCCAGCTTGTCGTACAGCGTCTCGCGGGGGCCGACCAGCGTGAACGGGCCGCCGTACGTCCCGCACAGGTGCTGCCACATGCGGTACCGCCAGGTGTGTTCGCCCGCGCTGCCGATGGTCATCGAGTCCCCGACGGGCATGAACCTGAGCATCCGCTCATGATGGACGATCAGGGGGTGGGGTGGGGTCGGGTGTGAGGACCGACACGTCCCCTCGCGGTCGGACACAGCGCGGGATGGCAGGCTTGGGCCCATGCGTCCACGATCGCTCGCCCTCCTCGCCGGGATCCTGCTCACGGGGGCGCTGGCCTCCGCACCCGCCTCCGCCGCCGACGGCAGCGGGGGTGGCACCGGTGACAAGGGGTTCACGATCACGGATCCGCGCATCGCCGAGTCCAGCGGTCTCGCCGCCTCCCACCTGCACCCCGGCATCTACTGGACGCACAACGACAGCGGCGACGGCCCGTACATCTACGCCGTCGACAGCGCGACCGGCAAGACCGTCGCGAGGATCACGCTCAGCGGTGTCGGGACACCCCGTGACGTGGAGGCCATCTCCATCGGCCCCGGCAACCAGATCTACGTCGGCGACATCGGCGACAACCTCGACGGCAGCTGGCCGTACGTCTGGATCTACCGGCTGCCCGAGCCGAAGAAGCTGGTCGACCAGACCGTCCGGGCCACGCAGTACGTCGTCAAGTACTCGAACGGCGCGCGGAACGCCGAGTCGCTGATCGTCCATCCCAAGACCGGGCGGGTCTACATCATCGACAAGAAGGAGAACGGCGGGCACCTGTACGAGGGTCCGGCAACCCTTTCCCCGACGGGTACGAACATCTTCAAACCGGTCGCCGCCGTCGACCTCTGGGCCACCGACGCCGCCTTCTCGCCCGACGGCAGACAGCTCGCCGTACGCGGCTACTTCGGCGGTATCTACTACGACTGGAACGGCGGCGACATCAAGCGCGAGGGGCGGCTCGACGTGCCGCTCCAGAAGCAGGGCGAGTCGGTCAGCTACTCCGCCGACGGGACCAGGCTGATGTACGGGAGCGAGGGGGCCGACAGCCCGGTGCAGGCCGAGGACGTGCCAGGGGGGTCGGGCAAGGCGTCGCCGTCGTCGGCCGGCGGGAGTTCCGCCGCGGGCAAGGACGACGGCGGATTCGCGGGCGGCGGGGCCAAGACCGGCGCCATCGTGGCCGGCGTCGCCGTGCTCGCCTTCCTCGGACTGCGGCGGCTGCGGCGCCCGTCCGCACGCCGGCACTGATCCCTCTCCGCCCGTCCCTGTCCGGCACCGCACGTCACCCTTCCGGGTCACCGGCGGGGCGGACCCACGCGGGTCCGGGCAGGCTGGGAACCGTCCCGCGGGACGGGGGCGCCGACAGGGCAACCGGGTCCCGCCTCACGGAATGGGAGCACCCATGCGCCGCACCGCCCCGCGTCTGGCCGGCCACGTCTGCCTGCTCACGGCCGCCCTGAGCCTGACCGTCCCGGTGGCCGCCGGTACCGCCTCCGCCGCGCCCGCCCGGACGGCCCGGGCCGCGGCGGCAGCCGCCCTGCCGCAGGTCCGCTCGGTCAGCCTGCCGATCAGCGGCACTTTCACCGGCCCCAGTGAGAAGATCGCCGTCAAGGGCACCCTCGACGTCACCGTCATCACCCTGCCCACCGCCGCGGGCGGCGGTACCGCCCAGATCATCAGCAGCCTGGACGACACCTCCGGCACCGGTGCCACCAGCGGCGGGACGTACGACCTCGTCGGCGCGCACCGGGACAACCTGCCCTTCTCGGCGGCGGCGACCACCACGCTCAAGGTCAGGCCCGCCTTCCTGCTGATCTCTCCCGTCGTGCCGCCCAACCCGGTCGTGCCGCCCAACCCGGTCCAGCCGGTCACGGTCTCGGTCACCGTCGGCAGCACCGGCGTGATCGGCGCCGTCACCGCCACGGTCGGCACCCCCGCGCCCTGACGCGGGCCGGAGCCGACTGCCGCCGTACGTCTTGACGTGATGATGGTGTGTCAGTTTCCTGGGAGGTGCGCGGTGTATGGGAGCGCTCCCATCGAGTTCCGGGGCCGCGCCTCCCGAGTGGAACTCCGAGAGGAACTGGCACATGTTCCGCTTACGCAGCCCGCGAAGAGCGCTGTGTGCTGTAGCCGCCGCGCTCCTCCTGCCCCTGTTCGCCACTCTCGCCGGTGCGACGGACTCCGCGCACGCGGCGGACGCCCCCGGCGCCGGCTACTGGCACACCAGCGGCCGGCAGATCCTGGACGCGGCCGGGCAGCCGGTCCGGATCGCCGGGATCAACTGGTTCGGCTTCGAGACCGCCAACTACGTGGTGCACGGCCTCTGGTCGCGCGACTACAAGAGCGTGATCGACCAGATGAGGTCGCTGGGCTACAACACCATCCGGCTGCCCTACAGCGACGACATCTTCAAGAGCACGACCGTCCCCAACAGCATCGACTTCAGCAACGGCAAGAACGCCGACCTGCAGGGGCTGAACTCGCTCCAGGTGATGGACCGGATCGTGGCCTACGCCGGGCAGGACGGGCTCAAGGTCATCCTCGACCGGCACCGGCCGGACGCCGGCGGCCAGTCGGCGCTCTGGTACACCTCGGCGGTCCCCGAGTCGACCTGGATCGCCGACCTGAAGGCCCTGGCGACGCGGTACGCGGCCGACCCGACCGTCATCGGCATCGACCTGCACAACGAGCCCCACGATCCGGCCTGCTGGGGCTGCGGTGACACGAGCGTCGACTGGCGGCTGGCCGCCCAGCGCGCCGGGAACGCCGTCCTGTCCGTCAACCCCGACCTGCTGGTGTTCGTCGAGGGCGTGCAGACGTACAACGGCGTCTCGGGCTGGTGGGGCGGCAACCTGATGGGTGTCGGCCAGTACCCGGTGCAGCTGTCCGTGCCGAATCGGGTGGTGTACTCCGCCCACGACTACGCCACCAGTGTGGCCCAGCAGAGCTGGTTCAGCGATCCCACCTTCCCCGCCAACATGCCGGGGGTGTGGGACTCGTACTGGGGCTACATCTTCAAGCAGAACATCGCCCCGGTGTGGGTGGGCGAGTTCGGTACCACGCTCGCCTCGACCGTGGACCAGAAGTGGCTGGCCGCGCTGGTGGGTTACCTCCGTCCGACGTCGGCCTACGGCGCTGACTCCTTCCAGTGGACGTTCTGGTCCTGGAACCCCGACTCCGGTGACACCGGCGGGATCCTGAAGGACGACTGGGCGACCGTGGACACGGTGAAGGACGGGTATCTGGCGAGCATCAAGGCGCCGTTGTTCCCGAGCAGCGGCGGAGGCGGGAGTGGGGGTGGTGGCGGTGGCGGAGGCACGTCCGCCTCCTGCTCGGCCTCCTATGCCGTCAGCAGCGACTGGGGGGGCGGGTTCAACGCCGACGTGACGGTCACCAACACCGGTTCCACGGCGATCGGTTCATGGACGGTGACCTGGACGTGGAGCGGTTCGCAGCAGGTGACGAGCATGTGGAACGCGTCGTACACGCAGAGCGGCGGGACGGTCACCGCGGTGAACACCGCGTACAACGGGTCGGTCCCGGCGGGCGGTTCGGCGAGCTTCGGGTTCGGGGGCGCGCCCGGGGGCGGGGGTGTGCCGACGGTGACGTGCGCGGCGGCGTGATACGGCGGCCGTCACCCGGGTGGCGGACCGGGATGCCCGAAATACACGGCTCTGGGCTCCGGTGCAGCAGGCTGTTCCCGCCGGTCGCCGACAGGGGCGGCCGGACATCGCACCACGACGGTTGATGGAGCTGACATGTCCAACGTGCCCGGCGACCTCCGCTACACCGACGACCACGAGTGGATCCGCACCGAGGCCGACGGCACCATGGCCGTCGGCATCACCGACCACGCCCAGAGGAACCTCGGTGACATCGTCTTCTTCGAGCTGCCCGAAGTCGGCCGGAAGGTCGAGGCGGGTTACTCCGTCGGCACGGTGGAGTCGGTCAAGGCGGCGTCCGACATCTTCAGTCCGTTCGACGGCGAGATCGTCGCGATCAACGAGGAGGTCGCCGAGAACCCCGAGGACGTCAACTCCGACCCCTACGGGATGTGGCTCTTCAAGATCAGGACCAAGGGCGGGGCGGCGTCCAACGGGCTGCTCGACGCCAAGGCGTACGCGAAGCTCGTCGACGGGGAGTGAAGGCCCGAGGGGCGCCCGGCGCACGCGCACCGGGCGCCCCTCGTGGGGCCCGGCGCTCAGCCCCGCACTGCCCTGAGCGCGTGCAGGCGGCGTGGTTTGGGGGCGTCCAGCAGGGTGACGCCGTTGTAGACGCGGCTCCGGATGAAGAACGCGGGAGTGACGGCGAACATGACGAAGATCGAGACGACGCTGACGGGGAACAGGGTCGGCAGCGACTGACCCTCGGGCAGGGTCTTGCCGCCCTCGTGGACGGCGTAGGCGAAGGCCGCGAAGAAGGTGATCGCGCAGAGGGCGGCCAGGATGCCGAAGACGACCCTGGTCCGGCGGGTGCGGGCCTCGGTGCGGACCTCGGCCAGCAGGGACGCGTCGCAGACGGGGCAGGTGAGCTCCACGGTCTGCTTGCCGGACTGCGGCCGGCGTACCCGGAAGATGTTGTCCTTCCAGGTGATACGGCGGGTGCGGACGAGGAAGCCCGTGACCTTGTCGCTCAGGATGTGGCGCACCGCTACCTCGACGGTGCCCGGTATCGGTCTGTTCATGTACGCGTGGATCTCCTTCGTCGCATGGGGCACACAGTGTCCGGTGTGCGACGAAGGAGACTCAACTGTCCACGGCAGGTTTTGCCTTGATCATGCCTGCCGCGTAAACCAACAGCTTGTTACGGGAGTTGCTGGGCTTCTACGGCTTCTCGATCACGACTTCTTGATCACAGCTTCTCGATCACGTAGTCGACGCACTTCGTCAGCGCCTCGACGTCCGCCGGGTCGATCGCCGGGAACATCGCGATGCGCAGCTGGTTGCGGCCGAGCTTGCGGTAGGGCTCGGTGTCGACGATCCCGTTGGCGCGCAGCACCTTGGCGACGGCCGCCGCGTCGATCTCGTCGGCGAAGTCGATCGTGCCGATGACCTGCGAGCGCTTGGCCGGGTCGGAGACGAACGGGGTGGCGTACTTGCTCTCCTCGGCCCAGGTGTACAGACGGGTCGAGGAGTCCTTCGTACGGCCGGTCGAGAAGGCGAGGCCGCCCTGGCCGTTGAGCCACTCCAACTGCTGGTTCAGCAGGAAGAGGGTGGCGAGGGCCGGGGTGTTGTACGTCTGGTTCTTGCGGGAGTTGTCGATCGCCGTGGGGAGGCTGAAGAACTCCGGGACGTGGCGGCCGGACGCGTGGATGCGCTCGGCGCGCTCGATCGCGGCCGGGGAGAAGACGCCGATCCACAGGCCGCCGTCGGAGGCGAAGGACTTCTGCGGGGCGAAGTAGTAGACGTCGGTCTCGGCGATGTCGACCGGGAGGCCGCCGGCGCCGCTGGTCGCGTCCACGAGGACGAGCGCGGTCTCGTCGGCACCCGCGACCCGCCTGATCGGCATGGCGACACCGGTCGAGGTCTCGTTGTGGGTGAAGGCGTAGACGTCGACGCCCGGCTCGGCCTGCGGCTCCGGGTGGGTGCCCGGGTCGGAGGCGATCACGGTGGGGTCGGCCAGCCAGGGGGCGAGCTCGGCCGCCTTGGCGAACTTGGAGGAGAACTCGCCGAAGTTCAGGTGCTGCGACTTGGCGTCGATCAGCCCGTGGGTGGCGACGTCCCAGAAGGCGGTGGAGCCGCCGTTGCCGAGGACGACCTCGTAGCCGTCCGGCAGGGAGAACAGGGCGCTGATGCCCTCGCGGACCTGACCGACCAGGTTCTTCACCGGGGCCTGGCGGTGGGAGGTGCCCAGCAGGGACGTACCGGTGGCGGCCAGCGCGTCCAGCGCCTCCACCCGGACCTTGGAGGGACCCGCGCCGAACCGACCGTCCGCGGGCTTGATGTCAGCAGGAATCTGGATGTCAGCCACGGGGCGAGATTAGCCCGTGGAGGAAACCTGGGCGAAACCTCGTCCGTCGGGTGAGACGCGTCGGTGGCCGCCGGAGCGGGCGCCACCGCGGGACGGGCTGGTTGAGTGGACGCATGTCGGAATTCTCGGAGCTCGAGGCGGAACTGCGCGGGGCCGTCCGGGGCGAGGTCGGCTTCGACGCCACCTCCCGGGCGCTGGTCACCATGGACGCGTCCAACTACCGGCGGGTCCCGGCCGGGGTGGTGGCCCCCCGGGACGCGGACGACGTGGCGGCCGTACTGGAGGTGTGCCGGACCCGTGGCGTGCCGGTGGTCGCCCGCGGCGGCGGCACGTCGATCGCCGGGCAGGCGACGGGCACCGGCGTGGTGCTGGACTTCACCCGGCACATGAACGGGCTGCTCGGCCTCGACCCGGCCACCCGTACGGCCGTCGTCCAGCCGGGCCTGGTCCTGGACCGCCTCCAGGAGGCCGCCGCCCCGCACGGCCTGCGCTTCGGCCCGGACCCCTCCACGCACGGCCGCTGCACGCTCGGCGGGATGATCGGCAACAACTCCTGCGGCTCGCACAGCGTGGCCTGGGGGACGACGGCGGACAGTGTCCGGGAACTGGACGTGGTGACCGCGCGGGGACAGCGGCTGCGGCTCGGGCGGGACTGGGCGGGCGCGCCGGAGGGCCTGCGGGAGCTCGTGGCCGGCGACCTGGCCCGGCTGCGCACCGGCTTCCCCGACCTCCCCCGC
This sequence comes from Streptomyces sp. NPDC054770, assembly GCF_053611985.1. Lineage (NCBI taxonomy): Bacteria > Bacillati > Actinomycetota > Actinomycetes > Kitasatosporales > Streptomycetaceae > Streptomyces > Streptomyces sp. NPDC054770. The sequence goes on along the minus strand of NZ_JBSHBL010000005.1, from coordinate 47,598 downwards.
CGTATCTCCGGCTATGCCCTGGACGCCCTGCTCCCCGAGCAGGGCGCGGACGTCGCCCGCTCCTTCTGCGGTTCGGAGGGCACCCTCGGGATCCTCACGGCGGCGACCGTACGGCTCGTGGAGTCGCCACGCGCGCGTGCGCTGGCGGTGCTGGGGTACGCCGACGAGAGCGCGGCGGCTCAGGCGGCGCCGGGGCTGCTGGGCTGTGCGCCGCTGACGGTGGAGGGCATGGCGGCCGACCTGGTGCCGTCCCCGGCCGGACTGCCGCGCGGCGGGGCCTGGCTGTTCGTCGAGACGGGCGGCGCGACGGCGGCGGAGGCACGCGCGCGTGCGGAGACGGTCGTCCGCGCGGGTGACGCGCTCGACGCCGCGGTGATCACCGACCCGGCCGGGCAGCGGGCCCTGTGGCGCATCCGCGAGGACGCGGCCGGTACGGCGACGCGGATGCCGGACGGCAGCGAGGCCTGGCCGGGCTGGGAGGACTGCGCGGTACCGCCGGCCCGGCTGGGCGGGTACCTGCGTGACTTCCGTGCCCTGCTGACGGCGCACGGTCTGCGCGGCACCCCGTACGGCCACTTCGGCGACGGCTGCGTCCATGTCCGCATCGACTTCGACCTGCTGAGCGAGGCGGGCGTGGCCCGTTTCCGGCGCTTCTCGGGGGAACTCGCGGACGTGGTGGTCGCGCACGGCGGCTCCCTGTCCGGGGAGCACGGGGACGGCCTGGCGCGGGCCGAACTCCTCCCGAGGATGTACGGCGACGAACTGGTGGCGCTCTTCGGGCGGGCGAAGGGGATCTGGGACCCCGACGACCTCCTCAACCCGGGCGTCCTGGTCCGGCCCGCCCCTCTCGATGCGAACCTCCGCTTCGCCGTCCTCCCGCGCAAGCCGCTGCCCGTCGCCTTCGGCTACCCCGCCGACGGCGGTGACTTCTCGGCGGCGGTCCGCCGCTGCGTGGGCGTGGCGAAGTGCCGTACGGCCGAGCCGTCCGGCGCGTCCGTGATGTGCCCCTCCTTCCGGGCCACGGGCGAGGAGGAGCACTCGACCCGCGGCCGGGCCCGGCTGCTGCACGAGATGCTGGCCGGCGAGCTGGTGACGGACGGCTGGCGCTCCACCGAGGTCCGGGACGCCCTCGACCTCTGTCTGTCCTGCAAGGGCTGCCGGTCGGACTGCCCGGTCGGGGTGGACATGGCGACGTACAAGGCGGAGTTCCTGCACCACCACTACGCGGGCCGGCGCCGCCCTGCCGCCCACTACAGCATGGGCCGGCTGCCGAGGTGGCTGGGCTGGGCGGCCCGTACGCGCACGGCGGGGCTGGTCAACGCACTCGCCTCGGTACGACCGTTGGCGGCGCTCGCCAAGCGGCTGGGCGGCATCGCGCCGGAGCGGCGGATCCCGCGCCTCGCGGCCGAGCCGTTCAGCCGGTGGGAGCGGCGGCGGCAGCGGCGGCGCTTGCGTGCGTGGCGGGCGGACGCGCGGGCGGGACGGGAGCCGGAACTCCCGAGGCAGCTGGTGTTCCTGTGGCCGGACACCTTCACCGAGCACCTGTCGCCGTCCGTGGGCCGAGCCGCCGTACGCGTGCTGGAGGCGGCGGGCGTGGGGGTCGTGGCACTGCCGACCCGGCCGTGGCGGGTACGGCGGTCGGACGACGGCGAATCGCTGGGCATCGGCGCGTTCCCGTGGGGGACCCGCCGGGCCCGCGCCTGCTGCGGCCTCACCTACCTCTCGACCGGCCAACTGGACCAGGCCCGCGAGGTGTTGCGCCGGACGCTGGACCTGCTGGAGCCGTTGCTGCTGCTGCCGTCGGACGTGGAGGACGACGCGGACCCGGAGTTGGACCCGGAGTTGGACCCGGACTCGGAGCCGGACTCGGAGGCGGACGACGACTTCCCGTACCCCCCGCCGTTCGTCGTCCTGGAGCCCAGCTGTGCCGCCGCTCTCCGTGCCGACCTGCCGGAGCTGCTCCCGGACGACCCGCGGGCGGCCCGCCTCGCCGCGCGGGTGCTCACCTTCGCGGAGGCGCTGGAACGCCTGGCCCCCGACTGGACCCCGCCCCGCCTGGACCGCCCGGTCACCGGGCAGACCCACTGCCACCAGCACGCGGTACTCGGCGACGCCCCGGACCGCCGCCTCCGCGAGGCCGCCGCCCTCACCGGCGACCTGGTCGGCGGCTGCTGCGGTCTGGCCGGCAACTTCGGCTTCGAGAAAGGCCACTTCGAGGTGTCGAGGGCCTGCGCGGAGGAACAGCTCCTGCCGGCGGTGCGGGAGGCCGACCCGGGCACGGTGGTCCTGGCGGACGGCTTCTCCTGCCGGACGCAGCTGGAGCAACTGGCCGGGGTGCGCGGGAGGCACCTGGCGGAGGTGCTGGCGGAGGGGCTGGATGCCTAGACGCTCAGGGCCCGGTAGTGGGCGAGGGCCTCGCGGGCGTCCGGGACGAAGGAGTCGCGGGCGGCCAGGGCGGAGAGTTCGGAGTCGGTCACCCATGCGTGCCAGGCGACCTCCGAGGGGTCGGGCCGGACCGGTCCCGTGACGAGGACCTCGTGCAGGCCCAGCCAGTAGGGGGAGATCGCGCCCTCGCACCGGAACTTGAGCACGAAGCGGGGCCTGGCCAGGACACCCAGCTCCTCGGTCAGCTCCCGAGCGGCGGCCTCCTCGTACGACTCACCGCTGTCCACGGCCCCGCCGAGCATCCAGTTGACCTGACCGGCGAAGCGGGGGTGGGTGCCGGCCCTGCGGTGCACGAGAAACCGCCCGTCGGTGTCCCGGCACACGATCGTCGCGATCCGGTGCAGCAGCCGGCCCCGGATCGCCGCACCCCGCTCCACCACACCCAGCACCTGATCCCGCTCGTCCACATGGTCGACCAGTTCACCCATGGCGACACGATGGCAGGCGCGGCCGTGGTAGGGAGGGGAAATGATCGGCCGACTGCCGCTGGACGAGCAACTCGACGCCTTCCGGGCGGTGTTGTGCCGTAACGACGTCCTCGTGGAGGTGCTGGAGCGGAGCGCGGCGCTGGGGCTGCCCGGGTGGTACGTGACGGCGGGGTGTCTCTTCCAGACCGTGTGGAACGTCGTGACCGGCAGGCCGGCGGGTGCCGGGATCAAGGACTACGACCTCTTCTACTTCGACGGCGGTGACCTGTCGTGGGAGGCGGAGGACCTGGTGATCCGGCGCGGCCGGGAGGCGTTCGCCGGGGTGGCGGCCGAGGTCGAGATACGGAACGAGGCCCGGGTGCACCTCTGGTACGAGGAGAAGTTCGGGGTGCCCTGTCCGCCGTACGGGTCGACCGAGGCCGCGATCGACAGCTTCGCGGCGACGACCTGCTGCCTGGGCGTCCGGCTGGAGGAGGGCGGCGGGTGGCGGGTGTACGCGCCGCACGGGCTGTCGGACGTGTTCGGTCTCGTCGTCCGGCCCAATCCGGTGCTCGCGCCGCGGGCCGTCTACGAGGAGAAGACCGCCCGCTGGCGTGAGCAGTGGCCCGGACTGACGGTGCTGGAGTGGCCGTCGGTCAGATGATGAACGTGGGCTGTTCGGTGATGCCCAGGAGGCTGCGCCCGTAGATCTCGCGGCCCAGGTCGGGGTTGACGACGCCGTGGCGGGAGGCGGTGCCGAGGTCGCGCCAGATCCGCTGGAGCGGGTTGGTCAGGGCGAAGGCGCTCGCGCCGGAGACGGAGACGAGGCGGTCCACGGCCTCGCGGGTGCGGATCGCGGCGACGGCCGTGTCCATGCGGACCCGGGCCCGCTCCCCGACCGTCAGCTGCCGGGCCTCGGCGGCGGCGTGGTCGAGGTCGTCGGCGGCCCGGTAGGCGTGCAGCTGGGCGGTGTCGATGAGCGACGCCGCGTCCGCGACGGCCAGCTGCACGCTCGGGGAGTCGGCGAGGCGCTCGTAGACGGTCAGGGACATGGGCTTGCGGGCCGCGGTGTCGAGGGCCAGGTCCAGGGCGGCCCGGGCCATGCCGAGCATGGGGGCGACGACGGTGAGCGCGAGCATCGAGGCGACCGCGACGGCGTTGCGGGGCTCGCCCTCGTACCGGGTGGCGTACACCCCGGCCAGGACCGCGCCCATGTCGAGCGTCCGGTGCGCCGGCACTCGCACCCGGTCGGCGACGATCGTGTTGCTGCCGGTACCGGCCATGCCTGCCACGTGCCATGTGTCCTCGACCGTCACCTCCGCCACCGGCACCAGGGCGATCACCGGTGGCCGGTCCGGGGCGCCCGGAGCGATCGCCAGGGCCACCCACCCGGCGTGGTCGATGCCCGAGGCCCAGCCCCACCGGCCCGACACGACGAGATCGCCGTCCTCGCCGTCCGCGGCAGCGACCGCGGAGCCCGACGGGGTGAGCGACGCGGCGACCGCGACATCGGGGTCCCGGCCCCAGACCTCCTGACGGGCCTGCTCGTCCATCAGCGAGGCGACCAGGCCGCCCCCGGTGTAGATGTTCGCGATCCAGGCGGCGGAGGCGTCACCGCGGGCCAGTTCGGCCGTCACCTCCATGGATGTACGCACCCCGGTCCCGAAGCCGCCGAGGACGCGCGGAGTGCCGAGGCGGAACATGCCCGCCTCGCGCAGCGCACGCGCCGCGTCGTCCGACACCCTGCGCAACTGTTCGCTCTCCTGGGCCTGCCCGGCGAGAATGGGGACGAGCTTTCCGGCCGTCGCCGTCAGCCCGGCGCGGGCGTCGGCCTCGTCGGTCGGCGTGGGGGAGGACAGGGGCAGGTTCACAGCAGGCTCCACTCAGGTGCAGGGACGTTCATCGCGCTGGCAGCAGCGTAGGAAGTGCGACACGGCGCCAAAAGGAACATCGGTGCCACGATGGGGGGACACGCGTGACACGGACGGAGCCGACCGACGCGGCACCCTGGCGGCACCGGGCGTCCATCGACGTACCGCTGCACCACCCCCACCGGCAGGACCTCCTGCACGAACAGTGGCGGCGCCGCTTCGGCCACCTCGCCCACGTACGGCAGCTGCGCCTGCCCGCCGACCGCACGGCCGGCACGCACCGTACCCGGGTGGAACACCGCCTGGTCGGCGACGTCGCCGTCAGCCGGCAGTTCAGCGATCCCATAGCGGGCGTCTCGGGCCACGGGGACGCCGACGGCCGGGCCGACCTCGTCGCCGTCCACGTCATCCGCAGCGGCAGCCTGCGCATCGAGGACACCACCCGGCGGGCCGAGCTGGGCCCCGGCACGCTCTGCATACGCGACCTGCACTCCCGCTGGCGGTTCGCCTACACGGCACCCACCGACTGCCGGGTGCTCCTCCTGCCCAGGGCCGGACTGCTCGGCCAGTTGCCCCGGACCCGGCTGCCGGCCCTGACCGTCGCCCCCGCCACCGCTCCCGAGTCCCGGCTGCTGCTCGCCCATCTCGACACCGCCTGGGCCCTCTCGGAACACCTCGGCCCGGTGGGCACCCATGCGGCGGGCGCCGCACTCTCCCTGCTGCTGACCGGACTCATCGACACCCCTGCCCCCGCCCCCGCGCAGGCACTGCGCGCCGCGGCCACGGCCTACGTCGACCAGCGGCTGCGGGACCCCGACCTCACCCCCGCCGCCATCGCCCGCGCGCTCAACGTCTCCGTCCGTACCCTGCACCGCGCCTTTGCCGACGGCGAGAGCGTCATGGCCCACGTACGCCGACGCCGCCTCGAAGGCGCCCGCAGCGAACTCGACCAGCCCGGCGGTACGTACACCGTCGCCGACATAGCGTCCCGCTGGCAGTTCGCCGACCCCAGTCACTTCCGCCGCACCTACCGCAACGCATACGGACAGCCGCCCCGCCGGGGTTAGGCGCCGGACACCCCCCCCGGCCGACACGCCCTCACCCACTCGCGCGCCGAAACGGTTCCCGGCAGGCCTGCGTCTGTTGTCCTGGATGCCTAGGCCACGGTTCCTGTCCGGCGTCCCGTCCGGTGCACGCCGTGGCCGGTGCGCATCGCCAGTGAGCCGTCGCCGACCTGCCCAGGAGCACCGCCCATGACAGCAGCAGCCCTTCGTCTCCGGCCCATCTCCCGTGCCGAGCATCTCGCCTTCGCCGGCTCCCGGCCCTCCGTCAGCCATATGCAGCTGCCGTCGTGGGGAGACGTGAAGCCCGACTGGCGGGCGGAGAGTCTGGGGTGGTTCGACGGGGAGGGGCGGATCGTCGGCGCCGGGCTCGTGCTGTTGCGGGCGGTGCCCAGGGTGCAGCGGTATCTGGCGTACCTGCCGGAGGGGCCCGCCATCGACTGGCACGACCCCGAGCTCGAACGGTGGCTCGATCCGCTGCTGGCGTACCTGAAGGGGCGCGGGGCGTTCGCGGTGAAGATGGGGCCGCCGGTCGTCGTACGGCGGTGGAGCGCGGAGGCGGTGAAGCAGGCCATCGCCGATCCGGCCGTCCGGCGGCTGGCGGACGCCGAGCCGACGTCGTACGACGCCCGTGCTGCAGGTCTCGCCGAACGGCTGCGCCGGACGGGCTGGCGGCAGGCGGAGGCGGGCGGGGAGGAGGGGTTCGCGGCCGGGCAGCCCCGGTACGTGTTCCAGGTGCCGTTCGCGGGGCGGTCGTTGGACGACATCCAGCGCGGGCTCAACCAGCAGTGGCGGCGCAACGTGAAGAAGGCGGAGAAGGCGGGGGTCAAGGTGGTCCGGGGCGGGTACGAGGACCTGCCCGCCTTCTACGCCCTGTACACGGAGACCGCCGAGCGCGACCGCTTCATCGCCCGCCCCCTCTCCTACTTCCAGCGCATGTGGACCGCGCTCACCGCCGAACACCCCGACCGCATGCGCCTCTACCTCGCCCACCACGACGGCGACATCCTCGCCGCGGCCACCATGCTCACCGTCGGCGACCACGTCTGGTACTCCTACGGCGCCTCCACCGGCCGCAAGCGCGAGGTCCAGCCCAACAACGCCATGCAGTGGCGGATGATGTGCGACGCCCACGAACTGGGCGCCGCCGTCTACGACTTCAGGGGCATCACCGACACCCTGGAGGAGTCCGACCACCTGCTGGGACTGCTCCGCTTCAAGGTGGGGGCCGGCGGCGAGGCCGCCGAGTACGTCGGGGAGTGGGACTTCCCGCTCAACAAGCTGCTCCACAAGGCGTTCGCCCTGTACATGGCCCGCCGCTGAGGCCTGCGCGGGGCCCGGCCGGCGCCTGTCCCGGGCGCACCGGGCCCCGCTTCATAAGGTGGCTCTCAGGTTCATAAGAGAACTCTCAGCTTCGGGGTCGTTATACAGCTGTTACATAGGTATTCACAGCACCTGCTTGCCGTTTGCGGGCTGACTTTGCCGTCGCTTGGGATCGGGGCCGTGTAAGTTCATCCGTGTCGGGCGGCGGGGATTGCCGAGGATGACGATCCAAAATCCCCGGACGTTGCCCCAAGAGAATTCTCGTACTATCCAGCATCACTTGCACTTCGAACTCTCAAGGAGTCGGAATGAGCCTCAAGAAGCTCGCCCCGCTGCCCCCCAAGCCCCACAAGCAGCTGCCCCCGCCGCCGCACCCGAAGCCCAAGAAGCGGGCTCCGAAGCCGGTTCCGAAGCCCATCCCGGGTCAGGACAACTAAGGCAGAAATAAAAAGGACCGACGGTGCGCCGTCGGTCCTTTTTCACTCCCTGAGTTCCAGTGATTCCGGCGTCGGAGAGCGGAGGTAGTGTGAAATGCGCGTGAAGGAGCGTGACGGCACAGAATACGAGTACGAAGTCGCGGATTCGGAATACGAGGGCGATCGCGGCGACGATGACGATGACGAGTACGAGGGCGACGAGTACGAGGACGAGTACACGCCCACCATCCCGGCCCGTGCCGCCTTCCGCCGGTTCTGGCCGCTGACCCGGGGCCTGCGCGGCTGGCTGGTGATCGTCTGGGTGTGCACGGTGATCGCCGCGCTCGCCGAGACCGAGGCCATCCTCCTCTTCAGCGACCTCACCGACAACGCCCTGCAGAAGGGCTCGCTGAGCGCCTTCTGGAGCCCGGCGGGCAAATGGCTGGCCATCGCGATCGTCGGCGCGATCGTCGCGTACGCCGGCAACTCCATGGCCGCCTGGGTCACCGAACGCTTTGTCATGCGGCTGCGCGAGCACGTCTTCGACCACGTCCAGCAGCTGCCCCCGCACTTCTTCCAGCGCCACCGCCAGGGCGACCTGCTCTCCCGCCTGACCAGCGACGTCGAGGCCATCGAGACGATGGTGGTGTCGGGCCTGGTCGGCGCCGCGTCGGCCCTGTTCAGCGCGATCTTCTACGCGGCCGCCGCGTTCTGGCTGCGCTGGGACCTGGCCGCCGCCACCTTCGTCCTGGCGCCCCTGTTCTGGCTGGCCGCGCGCCGTTTCTCCGGCTCCATCAAGGACGTGTCGAGGGAGGGCCGGGTCGCCGACGGCGCGATCACCTCCGTAGTCGAGGAGTCCCTCGGCAACATCGTGCTGACGCAGGCCTACGACCGCCGTGACGCCGAGCGCCGGCGCCTGAACGAGGAGGCGAGCGCCTGGTTCCGCGCCTCCGTCCGCTCCACCCGCCTCAACGAGGCCTACGAACAGCTCGTCCAGGTCATCGAGACCATCTGCGTCCTCGCCGTCATCGGCATCGGCGCCTGGGAGATCTCCACCGGCCGCATGACCCTCGGCCAGCTCCTCGCCTTCTCCGCCTTCCTCGGCTACCTCTACCCGCCGGTGCGCGGCCTCGCCCAGCTCGGCCTCACCGTCACCGCCGCCACGGCGGGCGCGGAACGGCTGATCGAGATCCTGGACGTGCGCCCGTCGGTCGCCGACCCCCGGCGCGGCACCGGCACCGACACCGGCCGCCCGGACGGCGCCATCGAGGTCCGCGACGTCGGCTTCCGCTACCCCGGCGCCGACCGGACCGCCCTGGAGGGCCTCTCCTTCACCGTCAGCCCCGGCGAGCTCGTGATCATCACCGGCCCCAGCGGCGCCGGCAAGTCCACCGTCTCCAAGATGCTGCTCCGCTTCTACGACCCCGACAGCGGCGAAGTCCTCCTCGACGGCGTCCCCCTCGGCGACTTCCCGCTGGCCCGGCTGCGCGAGTACATCACCCTGCTCCCGCAGGAGACCCTGGTCCTGCACGACACCGTCCGCGCCAACATCGCCTGCGGCCGGCCCGGCGCCAGCGAACAGGCCATCGAGGACGCCGCCAGGGCCGCCGACGCCCACGACTTCATCGTCCGGCTGCCCGACGGCTACGACACCAGGGTCGACCCCAACTCCGCCCGGCTCTCCGGCGGCCAGCTCCAGCGCCTGGCCATCGCCCGCGCGATCCTGCGCGACGCCCCCGTCCTCGTCCTCGACGAGCCGACCACCGGCCTGGACGCGATGGCCGCCCGCCGGGTCGTCAAACCGCTGCGCCGCCTGATGACCGGCCGCACCACCATCATGATCACCCACGACCTCAACCTCGCCCCCGACGCCGACCGCATCCTCGTGGTCGACCGCGGCCGCATCGTCGAGACCGGCCGCCACGACGAACTCCTCGCCCGCGGCGGCGCCTACTCCCGGCTGCACCGCTCCCAGAACAACGCGGTGATGGACACCGGCGAACTGCGGCTGCCGCTGTTCACGGACCAGGGCATCGCCGCCGCACCGGAGGCGATGCCCCAGACCACCTACGCGGCGGCACAGGGCGGCGGGGACGGCGGGTACGCCTACCAGCAGCCGTACGGGAACATGTACGACCACAACGTGTACGCGGCCGCGGGGCTATGGCCCCAGCCCATGTACGAGGCCCATATGGAGGTTCCCAGGGAGCCTCACATGGAGGCCGCCCACATGGACGTCGGCTACGGGGCGAACGTACCCACCACGCTCCCCGACGGCCGGCCCCTGTTCCGCGACGAGGAGCCCTGGCCGGGCATCTGAGCCGCCGTCGACGCGGACCTCCGCCGAGGCGAGGCCGGCGCCTGCAAGTCGTCGCCCGGTCTTTTCCCGGTTGCCATTTCTTCACACGAACTACATATTGTGTCGTGACCATGATCAATGCCCTGTTCGGGGTTCGGCTGCGGCGGAACCCTCTGGGCTGCCAAGTGGGCGACGGGGGGCTGTTGCCGCAGGCGGGGGATTTCGTCATGCCGTGACACGGTGTTGGTCTCGCGCTGCGCGCCTGAACAGGTCTCTTGTCCGCCTCCGCCATGGAGAAGGGCACTTCCTTGCGATTCAGACGTCCGTACAGACCCTTTCACCGCTCTCCGGCAGCCGAGCCGGAACCGGCTTCGGGGGCCTCACCCGGTAACCGGCGCGCGCGGCGACGCCGCGTCAACGGCTCCGCCGTCCCACTGCTCGTCATCACCGCGGTTCTCGGCGGACTGCTCGGTGCCCGACCCGCATTGACGGAGCCTGCCACGGCGAACGTGGCGGACAGCTACGACGGCTTCGACGCCGCGGCGGCTGAGCAACTGCGCCAGGACCAGTGCCTGATGTCCGACGCGCTGCGGGTCGGCGGCACCTCCACGGTCCCGCTGGCGCAGAACGCGCTGAACCAGAGCGCCGATCAACTGCACACCGCCGCCGACCGCGAGTACTGGAACGACACGCCCCTGTCGACCGCGTTCCAGCAGGACCGGGACGCCATCGACGCGGCGAGCGACGTACTGCCCACCCGGCTCGCGGCCTGGCAGACACCGCTCAAGGGCCTGTCCGTCCCTGCCGGCTTCGCCACCGACGCCGAGTTCTACTGGCCGCCGGGCGTCCCCTCCACCACCGACGACTTCTTCGACCAGGTGGGCTACGGGAAGTGGCTCGGCGAGCAGTGGTGGAAGACCGAGGGCGACCTCTACAAGGACCCCACCGCGCGGGCCGACGACGCCACCGTCCAGGCCGTGAAGGACCTGGGGACGCCGCTGTACGGGACGGTCGATCCGTCGCTGCCCACGCAGCAGTGGCAGCAGGCCTACGCCGAGCACCAGGCGTTCGACCAGCTGGTCAGCGGCTCCGGCGGGACCGGCGCCGACGACGCCCGGATGTTCCTGTCCTCCGGCGGCTTCCCGCGTACCGCCGCCGAACCGGGCAGTCTGGAGTTCCGGATCGCAGTCGAGGACCTGAAGGCCCGGTTCGCGGCATGCGCCTGGCGCAATCCGATCGACCCGAACAAGGTCCTGGGCCAGGAGGTCGCCACCGCCTCGGCGGAATGGCAGCAGGAACTGGCCTCACAGGCCGTCCAGCGCAACCAGATCCTCGACGCCGACACCGCCGCCACCAAGGCGCTCACCACGACCGCGCAGGCGCTCGGTGAGATGCTCGGCCAGTCCTGGATCGCCGACCACCTGGCCCGCTGGCAGGACTACTGGTCCGCGGGGGGCGCCGGCTGGATCGGTGACAGCCCGATGGCCATCCACGTCCACGGATCCTCCGACAAGTGCCTGGAGGTCGGCGGGAATTCGACCGCCAACGCCGCCATCGTGCAGATCTACACCTGCAACGGCGGTGCCGGCCAGCAGTGGCGGATCTCCGGCGACACACTGGTCAACGTCAACTCCGGCAAGTGCCTGGTGCCGAAGGCCTCCGCAAGCGCGGACGGCACGGCGCTGGTGCAGGGCTCCTGCACCGTCAGCAGCACCAGTGCCAACCGGTGGAAGTACAACCCGCACGCCACCACGCCGCTCACGAACATCGGCAACGGCAAGTGCCTGAACCTGGCGTCGTACACCAACAGCCAGGACGCCACCCTGGCGACCTGCTCCGGCGGTGCCTTCCAGAAGCTGGACATCGTCCCGGTCGGGCACAACGGCACCGACGACCTCGACTACCCGACGACGGCCCAGTTCATCGCGGCCACCAAGGGCATCGCGGACGCCCAGGCCGCCGCACAGACCCAGCTGACGCTGATCCAGAAGCAGGCACAGGCCGCCACCTCCGCCGCCACCGGCACCGACACGTCTCTCAACGCCGCCTACGCGATCGCCGACCAGGCGGGCGAGCCCCGGGGCCGGGGTCTGCTGGTCGGTCTGCAGAAGGCACAGGTGACCAAGGCGTCGGCAGCCGCGATCAACGCGATGCAGGCCGCCGCCCAGACCGCGCTCTCGGCGACCAAGGCGTCCGCGGCGGACAGTGCGACCATCGCCGCCCGCGCCGTGACCCAGGCCGCTGCCTCGACGGCGGCGTTCCGCAACGCGGCCGCCGAGGCGGCGAAGGAGCAGGCGAAGGCCGCCGCCGACGCCGCCGCGGTCCAGGCCGGCAACGCCAAGGCCGCCCGCGACACCGCCAAGGCCAAGCTGGCCGTGGCCGTACAGGCGGAGACGGACGCGAAGGCCGCCGCGGCCACCGCGCACGCCCGCCGCCTTGACGCGGAGGCCGAGGAGGCCACCGCCAAGGCGGAGAAGGAGACCGCCGCCCAGAAGCAGGCGGAGGCCGCCGAGCACAAGACCAAAGCGCAGGACTACGCGAGCCAGGCGGAGGACGCCAAGGACAAGGCCGAGGCGGCCGACGCCACCGCCACCGAGAAGCGGCAGGCCGCGGAGACCGCCTCGGACAAGGCGAAGGACCTGCGCGACGACGCCTGGGACGCCAAGCAGAAGGCGGACGCGGCGCGCGCCAAAGCCGACGCCAAGGACGCCTTCGCGCAGGCACACGAGTCCGACGACCAGGCACAGTCGTCCCGGCAGGCCGCGGACGACGCGGACGCCGCCGCCGACGATGCGGAGAGCGCCGCGGCATCGGCCCGCTCGGAGGCGGACGCGGCCACCCAGGCCGCGGCCGACGCCGACGCGGCCGCCACCCGCGCGGAGGCCGCGGCCAAGCGGGCCCACGCCGATGCCGACGCCGCGAAGGCCGCGAAGGAGGACGCGGACGCCGCCGTCGCCACCGCGACCAGCGCCGCCGCCGACGCCATCGCCGCGTCCAAGACGGCCGCCACCGCGGCGAGCGCCGCGGTGAAACTCGCCGACGAGGCAGAGGCGCACGCCGCCGACGCCAAGTCACAGGCCGACGCGGCCAACACGGCCGCCCAGACCGCGATCGCCGGCGCCAACGTCGCCTCCGGGCACGCCTACGCCGCCTCCCAGGCCGCCGTCGACGCGGGCAACGCCGCCCGCCAGGTGGCCGCTCCCGCCAACGACGCCGTCCAGCTCGGCGCCCCCTATGTCACCACCGACTCCGCTGCCGGCCTCGCCGTCCTGACGGGGCAGTCCAGCAAGACGATCGCCGAGCAGCAGCAGGCCGTCGCGGAGGCCCACGCCCAGAACGCCCAGGAGGCCGCCGCCCAGGCGGCAAGCACCGCCAACGCGGCCACCGGCGACGCCAAGGCCGCCTACACCCTGGCCGCCGAGGCCGCCGGATACGCGGCCGACGCCCGCGCCTCCGCGAAGCAGGCCCTGGACTACTCCGCCGAAGCCGCCGGATACGCCTCCCAGGCCGCCCAGTCCCTCGCCCGCACCATCGCCTACGACAAGCAGGCCACCGACGACGCCAAGGCCGCCGACGACGCCGCCGGCCGCGCCGACGGCTACGCCACGCAGGCCCGCGACTCCGCCGACGCCGCCGCCCTCGACGCCCAGGCCGCCCGCGATGCCGCCAGCCAGGCGGAACAGGCGGCCACGGACGCCCGGGCCGCCGCCAAGGACGCCGACGCCCAGGCCACCGCGGCCGAAGAAGCCGCCAAGGACGCCCAGAAGTACGCCGAATCCGCCCAGCAGGCGGCCGACGAGGCCGAAAAGGCGGCGAACGCTCAGCAGATCGAGACGGGCACAGTTCCCGACGAGACCGGTTCGCTGATCGGCGGCATGTTCTACGTCGTCGACCACTACGAGAACATCGGCGACCCGAAGGTCCTGGACAAGACCGGCGGCTGCGACGGATGGATCAACCATCTCGCCTACCGCGGTGACTGCACCATCACCGCTGAGATCGCCTACAAGGCCATCCTCGACCTCTACCTCTGCACCGACGAGGACTTGGGCGCGTCGCAGTACACGTGCCCCACCGACGACACGGTCTTCCTCGGTGAGTACCCGACCGACAAGATGACCACCAAGGTCACCCACACCATCACGATCGCCGAATACCAGGAGAACGTCGACCCGATCGACATCCTCTTCGGCAACTGGATCAAGTGCGCCCAGAAGATCAATCCGGGCGGTGCGAACGGAAGCCTGACCGGATGCGCCTGGGCCGCCCTGGACGTGGCGAGCCTCTTCGCGGGCAAGATACTCCGCCCCATCGCGGACGCCGTCCGCGCCGTGGACGCCGCCGCGCGGACCGGGATCGGCTTCGCCGACGCCTACAACGCCCTGCGCGCACTGGGCCTGCCTGAGGCCGTCGTCGCCGACGTAGGGGCCCGCGGACTCGAAGATCTCGTCGAGTCCTGCACCAGAACCGGAGCACGAGCGCTTGTCGCACCCCTGGCAGCCACGGTCGACGGCTGCCCCACGAACATCATCAGGTACAACAGCGATGAACTGAGCCGCATGGCCTACAAGTTCAGGGTCGAGTCCGGATTCTACGATGCCGACCACAATGTCGCCGTCGCGCGGGTGCCGGGATGGAACGATCCCAAAACCGGTGACCTCGTCGTTGGCAGCAGTGGCTGGAGCGGCCATTCGGAGACCGAGATTCTCGACCAGCTGGCTGCGAAGGGGTTCGACGCCAAGGACATCACCGCTCTGTACACTGAGCGATCGCCTTGTGGCGCGTGCGCCTCGGAACTGGCCGACGCTCTCAAGCCCGGCACACCGATCACTTATTCAGTCCCGTACGACCCCGCCTGGGGTAGTGCGGCGAAGGAAGTTCTGGCCAAATACGTCAAACAGGCCGGCGGCGGCGCGTGAGGCGTCGCCTGACAGGCGAAGAACAGAACGAGAGAGCGAGAAGCGAGTGAGCACGCGCGGATTCGGCATACCGCCGAAAGCATCACCGGACGTCATCGCCGCACGAAATGCACTGGCTGACAAGGTGTACCGGGAACTGGAGCGGGGCGGGCTTCCCGTCCATCGGGGCGACGTCGAAGGCGACTCGTCACCCGAGACGTCCGGCACGCGCGTGCACGTCGACCCGTCCACAGGTGGTGGCGTCTTTGTCGAATGGCGTACGGGTGAAGATCTGAGAGCCGCTGCTGTGGAGACTCTCGAAAGGGGCGACTTCTCAAGCATCCCTACGGCGCTCCGGCATTACGAAACTGTCGTCCAGTTCATGGCCGATGCTCTCGCGGGAATTCTGGACTCGGCGGGATTCGAGGTGGAAGGGGCCGATCCGTACACACACGGGAGAGCGGTTTTCGTCAAGGGCATCCACGCATGATGCGCCCCTGATTTCCGACGGCAGGCTGCCCAAGCCGAGTCCCCACGGCTTCGGCAGCCTGGCCCGCGACCGCGTTCGGCGGACTGGGCTGTTGCGTGACGGCGTCTGTGTCGAGCTTGGCTTCCTGGGGTCAGAAAGGCACGCCAGCCCGCTTGGCAAGGCGTGTCAGCCTCGGGTTGCTGCGGCGGTGCAGTGAGGTCAGCACGCGCATCAGCTCCTGGCTCGTCGGGTGGACCCGGGCCATCTCGGGGGCGATGTTCCACGCTTCTTCAAGGGCTTCGAGGGCGGAGTCCCGGTCGCCCAGGGCCAGATGCGAACGTCCCAGGTTCATGTGCAGCGGACCGATACGGGTCGCGGGCAGTGAGGTGCCTTCCCGGATGAGGTCGTCAGCCGTGTCCAGCGCTCGGCGGTGCTGGTCCATGTCGGAGTACGTCGAGATGACGTGGGTGGCGGTCTGGTCCGGCCCGAAGTGAATGCCGTGTTCGTCGGCGTCCGCGCCGTACTCCTCGGCCGTCCGCCATGCCGCCCGGATGTGCTCCCCGACGGCGGCCTCGTCCTTGAGCCGACTGGCCAGAGTGAGCCCTCTCAAGTGCAGGATGCCCAGGCCGAACGCGCGGTCGCGTCCCTCAAGTGTCGACTCAGCCTCCACGATCGCGCGGTCGACGATCGCCATTCCGCCCGCGAAGTCTCCCGAGTTGAGAAAGGTCCCGGCCTCGTCCCGGGCAGCCACCGTGGCGGCGATCGGGTGCGCGCGCTCCGAGGCCAGCCTCTGCTTCATGACGGCCAGTTCGGCCAGGTGCATCCAACGGAAGCGGGCCGCCAGCCAGTACACCACCGAATAGGTGTCGGCGACCCGGGCCCACGCGTCAGGTGACTGCGTGGCATGGGCGTAGTTGGTCGACTTCGCCAGCACCCCGGGCAACTCCTGAAGGACTGCCCCCAGCTCGGTGCGGTAGCGGAGCTCGTTCAGCCGGTCCAGTTCGCGCGGGAGGTCCTCGGGATGCGGTGGCGGGGCGTCCGGGATGTCGAAACGCCGGATGGCGTAGTTGAGGGCGGCCAGGCTCGCCTCGTCCGTCTTGGCGACGGGTTCCGTGCCCAACAGCTCGTCGAGCGTGAGCCCCATGGCCTGTGCGAGGGAGGCGGCGATGCCCTGCGTGAGGGCGCGGTCGCCGATCTCGATCTTGCTGAGCAGGGAAACCGACACGCCCGCCCGCCGGGCAAGAGCGACCTGGCTGAGGCCGCGCGCCTTGCGGCATACGGCCACGTTCGTACCGGGTCCGGGAATCCTGATCGCGCTCATCCTGTACGTCTTCCCCGCTCGACGTCCGTTGCGTCCCATCGTCTCACTCCGCCCCTCCCGCACCCGGCCGTTGTGCAAGCGCTGTGCAAGTTGGCTTCGCACGGCGGCAGTTCTCTTGGATGACACAGGCATGCCCAGGTGGGACGAGGACGCATGACACAGGTTGAGAAGCCAGCAACGGTGGTCGATCACGGCACCCTGCCGTACCCGCAGGGCACGCTCGTCGAGGACAGTGTCTCGGGACGCACCGGTGAGCTCCGGGGCGTGATCGAGGAACGTCTGAAGCAGACCGGACGGGTCATCAGCCGCACCGCGTACATCCGCCCGCAAGGGGGTGGCATCGAGTGGGACACCCCTTTGGACCACGTCCGGCGCGCCGGGACCGATTAAGCGTTCCGATGAAGCGCGCGGCCCTCGTGGTCCCCGGTGACGTGATCGGTTACGAGGGTCAGTGGCGCAGGGTGAAGACGGTGACGGGCGCCCGGGGACCGATGGGCGGACTGGCGATCGTGCTCACCTGGGAGGAGGGCGGCACCGCCCGCTTCCCCAGCGGGGACGAACTCCTCCTCGGCGAGCAGGACGCCGACTGACCCGGCCTTTCACGGGTGAGCGGTACAGACGGGCACGTCGCCGGCCGCTGAGGCGTTGTGCAGGAGCTGCCATGGGGACCGGACGCATACGGAGGCGCGGATATATAGAGGCTGACTACGGCTCGCCCGTCCCAACCACACTTCCCGGCGGCCGCCACCTGTTCTCCGCGACGAGAAGCCCTGGCCGGGCAGACGAGCCTTGCGAGTGCTGATTGCCTGTCAAAAGCATCCTGTTACACACTTATTGCACAAAGGATCTTCAAGGGTTCTCCATCCGATTTGTACGCTGCGTGGGTCCATGGCCCGGCGGGGCGAGACCCCGGCGGGCCTTTCGCGATCCCAGGAGATTCACATGCACATACGTGTCGCGGCCACCGTTCTCTCGGGCGCGGTCGTCCTGTCCGCACTCGCTGTTCCGGTGGCCGCTCAGGCGGCGGAACGTTCCGGCGCGCAGGATGGACTCGCCTCCTTCTCCGCCAAGACCGTTCACCCGGAGGACGCGCAGGGGAACATCAAGTTCTCGAAGGGCGTCGTCAATGGCGGCAAGGACATCGTCCTCGGTACCACCACCAAGAAGTCCGTCACCGCCACCTACACCGCCACCAGCGACAACGGCGTCGCGCTGACGGTGGCCGCCCTCTGGCAGGGCACCGACAGCTCCAGCGCGGCCGGCGTCACCGGCGAACTGGACACCGACGACGACCCCAACTGCGTCGAGTCGACCACCCAGACCGGCGTCTACAGCTGCAAGGCCGTCTTCAACATCGACGCGGCCACCGATCTGAAGAACAACGGTGCCGCCGGCACCTGGAAGCTGTTTCTCGGCGGCTTCGACCTCTCCGCGAACGCCAGCGTCGACGACAACGTCGCCACCACCAAGATCAAGAAGGCGTCCAAGCTGACCGTCAACGCCACCCCGGAGCCGGTGAAGAAGGGTAAGACCATCACCGTCACCGGCAAGCTGACGCGCGCCAACTGGAACACCGGCACGTACGCGGGTTACGCGTCGCAGAAGGTGCAGCTGCAGTTCCGCAAGAAGGGCAGCACCACCTACACCACCCTCAAGACCATCACCGCCGGCACCGGCGGCGCCCTCAAGACCACCACCAAGGCCACCGTCGACGGCTACTACCGCTACTCCTTCGCCACCAACGCCACCACCGGCGCCGCGACGGCGACGGGTGACTACGTCGACGTGAAGTAACGCCCGGCCGCCCCCCGGACTTCTGAAGATTCGTTTCACTGTCGTTCGGCCTCGCCCCGCACCGGGGGCGAGGCCGAACGCGTGTCGACGCCGGTGCCGGCTCCACGGCTCGGCATCTCAGCATCCAGGACAGCTCCATAAGGGGTTCACGCGCCTGTCGAAGTCCATTACCCTGGACTGATAAGTGCATCGTAGTGAACGACGAATCCCCTGGACCGCCCGTGACCACCCCCAGCACCTCACAGCAGCCGACGTCGGTGCCCGCCCCCGCCCCGGTGTCCGCGTCCGCCGCTCCCGGCGGCCCGGGCCGGTTCGGCTCGCTCGGTCCCGTCGGGCTGGTGCTGGCCGGCGGGATCTCCGTGCAGTTCGGCGGTGCCCTCGCGGTGACCCTGATGCCCCGGGCGGGCGCGCTCGGCGTGGTGACACTGCGGCTCCTCGCGGCCGCCGTGATCCTGCTCGTCGTCTGCCGGCCCCGGCTGCGCGGCCACTCCCGCACCGACTGGGGCACGGTGATCGTCTTCGGCGCCACCATGGCTGCGATGAACGGTCTCTTCTACCAGTCCCTCGACCGCATCCCGCTGGGCACCGCCGTCACCCTGGAGGTGCTGGGCCCGCTCGCCCTGTCCGTGCTGACCTCCCGGCGCGCGATCAACGCACTGTGGGCCGGACTGGCCCTGGCCGGTGTCTTCCTGCTCGGCGGCGGAGGCTTCGGCGACCTCGACCCCATAGGTATCGCCTTCGCCCTGGGGGCCGGCGCCATGTGGGCCACCTACATCGTCTTCAGCGCCCGCACCGGCCGCCGCTTCCCGCAGGCCGACGGCCTCGCCCTGGCCATGGCGGTCGCGGCGCTGCTGTTCCTCCCGCTGGGCATCGTCGAGGCCGGCAGCAGGCTCCTGAACCCGACCACGATCGCCCTCGGCTCGTCGGTCGCGGTCCTCTCCTCGGTCCTGCCCTACACCCTCGAACTCCTCGCCCTGCGCCGCCTTCCCGCCCACACCTTCGCCGTCCTCATGAGCCTGGAACCGGCCATCGCCGCCACCGCCGGCTTCCTCGTCCTCGGCCAGGCCCTGAAGGCCACCGAGGCGGCCGCCATCGCCCTCGTCATCGCGGCGAGCATCGGCGCGGTCCGCTCCCAGGTGGGAAGCCGCCGTCGGCAGCCGGCGACCGTCGCTCAGCCGGAGGGGAACGGCAGCGCGACCTGACGGCCGACGGACTGCACGTCGGCCGCCCGCCCGGGACGGGCGTGAACACCACCCCGAGGCGACCGGGCCCGGCACGCCACCGACGCCCGCCTCCGGCAGGCCGCCGACGTCCGCCTCCGGCAGGCCGCCGACGTCCGCCTCCGGCAGGCCGCCGACGTCCGCCTCCGGCACGCCACCGACGCCCGCCTCCGGCAGGCCGCCGACGTCCGCCTCCGGCACGCCACCGACGTCGACTTCCGGTCGCGGGCCCGCTGCGGACTTCCAAATTCATGCAAGCATGCTTGATTGTTTCCGGGCTCGCTGCCATGCTCCTCCCCATGTCCGACCCGACGCCCGTCATCGACGACCTGCGTGAGGAGAGTGCGGAACTCGACCGGCTGGTAGCCGAGTTGGGAGCCGAGCAGTGGACTCTCGCCACCCCCGCGCCCCGCTGGACCGTCGCCCACCAGATCGCCCACCTCGCCTGGACCGACCACTCCTCGCTGCTGGCCGTGACCGATCAGGACGCCTTCGCCCGTGAGGTCGAGAAGGCGCTGACCCAGCCCGGGGACTTCGTGGACAACGGGGCCGAGGAAGGCGCCGCCAAGCCCCCCGCACAGCTGCTGGCGGACTGGCGGGCGGGGCGCGAGGCCCTGGACCAGGCACTGCGCGCGGCGCCCGCCCGGGCGCGTTTCCCCTGGTACGGCCCCCCTATGTCGGTCGCCTCCATGGCCACCGCCCGGCTGATGGAGACCTGGGCACACGGCCTGGACATCGCCGACGCGCTGGGCGTGACCCGCACCCCCACCGACCGGCTCCGGCACATCGCCCGCCTCGGCGTCCGCACCCGCGACTTCGCCTTCGGCGTGCACGGACAGCCCGTGCCGTTCGAGGAGTTCCGCGTCGAACTGACCGCCCCCTCCGGCGAACTGTGGACATACGGCCCCGAGGACGCCGACGACCGCGTCACCGGCCCGGCCCTCGACTTCTGCCTCCTGGTCACCCAGCGCGCCCACCGCGCCGACCTCGCCCTCGAGGCCACCGGCCCGGACGCCGACCGCTGGCTGGACATCGCCCAGGCGTTCGCGGGCCCGCCCGGCCCCGGCCGCACCCCGAAGGGCGGCACCCCGTGACCCTGCGCATAGGCAACGCCTCCGGCTTCTACGGCGACCGCTTCGACGCGCTGCGCGAGATGCTCACCGGCGGCGAACTCGACGTCGTCACCGGCGACTACCTCGCCGAGCTGACCATG
Organism: Streptomyces sp. NPDC054770; assembly: GCF_053611985.1. Lineage (NCBI taxonomy): Bacteria > Bacillati > Actinomycetota > Actinomycetes > Kitasatosporales > Streptomycetaceae > Streptomyces > Streptomyces sp. NPDC054770. The sequence continues at coordinate 26,861 of NZ_JBSHBL010000005.1, read as the reverse complement.
CTCATCCTCGGCCGCGACCGGCTCAAGGACCCCGGCGCCGGATACGCCCGCACCTTCCTGCGCCAGCTGGAGGACTGCCTGGGCCTGGCCCGGGAGCGGGGCGTGCGGATCGTCACCAACGCCGGCGGCCTGAACCCGGCCGGACTCGCCGACGCCGTACGGCAGCTGGCCGACCGGCTCGGCATACCGGTGCGCGTCGCACATGTGGAGGGCGACGACCTGACCGCCGTCCACCCCGGCAGCCTCGCCGCCCACGCCTACCTCGGCGGCTTCGGGATCGCCGAGTGCCTGCGGGCCGGCGCCGACATCGTGGTCACCGGCCGGGTCACCGACGCGGCCCTGGTCACCGGGCCCGCCGCCGCCCACTTCGGCTGGCAGCCGGGGGAGTACGACCGGCTCGCGGGCGCCGTCGTCGCCGGGCACGTCCTGGAGTGCGGCACCCAGGCCACCGGCGGCAACTACGCCTTCTTCGCCGAAGCGGCGGCCGCGGGCCGCGACCTGCGCCGCCCCGGCTTCCCGCTCGCCGAACTCCACGAGGACGGCAGCTGCGTCATCACCAAGCACTCCGGCACCGGCGGCTTCGTCGACGTCGGCACGGTCACCGCCCAGCTCCTCTACGAGACCGGCGGCGCCCGGTACGCGGGCCCCGACGTCACCGCCCGCCTGGACACCGTCCGGCTGAGCCAGGACGGCCCGGACCGGGTGCGGATCGAGGGCGTACGGGGCGAGGCACCGCCCCCCACCCTCAAGGTCGGCCGCAACCGTCTGGGCGGCTTCCGCAACGAGGTCGTCTTCGTGCTCACCGGACTCGACATCGAGGCCAAGGCCGCCCTGGTACGGGAGCAGATGGCCGACGCACTCGCCAAGTCCCCGCCGTCCGGGATCCGCTGGGAGCTGGTCCGCACCGACCGCCCCGACGCGGACACCGAGGAGACCGCCAGCGCGCTGCTGCGGCTCGTCGTACGGGACCGGGACCAGGAGACCGTCGGCCGGGCGCTCGGCGCGGCCGCCGTGGAACTGGCGCTCGCCAGCTACCCCGGCTTCCATGTGCTCGCACCACCCGGGAAGGGCGCCCCCTATGGGGTCTTCGAGGATGTGTACGTCCCCCAGGGCGAGGTGCCCCATGTGGCCGTCCTCCATGACGGGCGCCGGATCGCCGTGCCGCCGGCCCAGGACACCCTCGTACTCCAGGACCCGCCCGAACCACCGCTGCCCGAGCCGTACCCGGCCGGTGGCCCCACCCGGCAGGCGCCCCTCGGGCTCGTCGCCGGGGCCCGCAGCGGCGACAAGGGCGGCAACGCCAACGTCGGCGTCTGGGCGCGCTCGGACGAGGCCTGGCGCTGGCTCGCGCACACCCTGACCGCCGACACCTTCCGCCGACTGCTCCCCGAGACCGCCGAGCTGCCGGTCACCCGGCACATCCTCCCCGGCCTCCGCGCCCTCAACTTCACCGTAGAGGGCGTGCTCGGCGAGGGGGTGGCCGCCCAGCACCGTTTCGACCCCCAGGCCAAGGCCCTCGGCGAATGGCTCCGCTCCCGCCACCTGGACATCCCGGAGGCCCTGCTGTGACGGTCATCGAGACCACCCTCGACACGAACACCCCCGACCACCGGGCGAACCGCGAGGCCATGCTCGCCAAGCTCACCGACCTGGAGGCCGAGCACGCCAAGGCGCTCGCGGGCGGCGGCGAGAAGTACGTCGCCCGGCACCGGGGGCGCGGCAAGCTCCTGGCCCGCGAGCGCATCGAACTCCTCCTCGACCCCGACACCCCCTTCCTGGAGCTGTCCCCGCTGGCCGCCTGGGGCAGCGACTACGCCGTCGGCGCCTCGCTGGTCACCGGCATCGGGATCGTCGAGGGCGTGGAGTGCCTGATCACCGCCAACGACCCGACCGTGCGCGGCGGGGCCAGCAACCCCTGGTCGCTGAAGAAGGCCCTGCGCGCCAACGACATCGCCCTCGCCAACCGGCTGCCCTGCATCAGCCTGGTCGAGTCCGGCGGCGCCGACCTGCCCTCCCAGAAGGAGATCTTCATCCCGGGCGGCGCCATCTTCCGCGACCTCACCCGCCTCTCGGCCGCAGGCATCCCCACCATCGCCGTCGTCTTCGGCAACTCCACCGCCGGCGGCGCCTACATCCCCGGCATGTCCGACCACGTGATCATGGTCAAGGAGCGCGCGAAGGTCTTCCTCGGCGGACCGCCCCTGGTGAAGATGGCCACCGGCGAGGAGAGCGACGACGAGTCGCTGGGCGGCGCGGAGATGCACGCGCGCGTGTCGGGCCTCGCCGACCACTTCGCCGTCGACGAACCGGACGCGCTCCGGCAGGCCCGGCGCGTGGTCGCCCGCCTCAACCACCGCAAGGCCCACCCCGACCCCGGCCCCGCCGAACCGCCCAAGTACCCGGCCGACGAGCTCCTGGGCATCGTCCCCGGCGACCTCAAGATCCCCTTCGACCCGCGCGAGGTGATCGCCCGCCTGGTCGACGCCTCCGACTTCGACGAGTTCAAGCCGCTGTACGGCACCAGCCTCGCCACCGGCTGGGCGAGCCTGCACGGCTACCCGGTCGGCATCCTGGCGAACGCGCAGGGCGTGCTGTTCAGCCAGGAGTCCCAGAAGGCAGCCCAGTTCATCCAGTTGGCGAACCAGCGGGACATTCCCCTTCTCTTCCTCCACAACACCACCGGCTACATGGTCGGCAAGGAGTACGAGCAGGGCGGCATCATCAAGCACGGCGCGATGATGATCAACGCGGTCAGCAACAGCCGCGTCCCGCACCTCTCCGTCCTCATGGGCGCCTCCTACGGCGCCGGGCACTACGGCATGTGCGGACGCGCCTACGACCCCCGCTTCCTGTTCGCCTGGCCCAGCGCCAAGTCCGCCGTCATGGGCCCGCAGCAGCTCGCCGGCGTCCTCTCGATCGTCGCCCGCCAGTCGGCCGCCGCGAAGGGCCAGCCCTACGACGACGACGGCGACGCGGCCCTGCGCGCCATGGTCGAGCAGCAGATCGAGTCCGAGTCGCTGCCCACGTTCCTGTCCGGGCGGCTGTACGACGACGGCGTCATCGACCCGCGCGACACCCGCACCGTCCTCGGCCTGTGCCTGTCCGCCATCCACACCGCCCCCTACGAAGGCGCGCGGGGCGGCTTCGGCGTCTTCCGGATGTGAGGGACCACATGATTTCGACCCTGCTGGTCGCCAACCGCGGCGAGATCGCCTGCCGGATCTTCCGCACCTGCGCCGAACTCGGCATCAGGACCGTCGCCGTGCACTCCGACGCCGACGAGAACGCACTCCACGCGCGCGTGGCCGACACCGCCGTACGGCTGCCGGGCGCCACACCCGCCGACACCTACCTGCGCGCCGACCTGGTGGTGAAGGCCGCCGTGAGCGCCGGCGCGGACGCCGTGCACCCCGGCTACGGCTTCCTCTCCGAGAACGCCGACTTCGCACGGGCCGTCCTCGACGCCGGCCTGGTCTGGATCGGACCGCCCCCCGAAGCCATCGAGGCGATGGCGTCCAAGACCCGCGCCAAGGAGCTGATGGGCATCGCCCCCCTGGGCGAGGTGGCCGAGTCCGACCTGCCCGTGCTGGTCAAGGCGGCCGCCGGCGGCGGCGGGCGCGGCATGCGCATCGTGCGCCGCCTCGACGAACTGGGCGCCGCACTGGAAGGCGCACGCGCCGAGGCCGCCAGCGCATTCGGCGACGGCGAGGTCTTCGTCGAGCCCTACCTCGAACGCGGCCGCCACGTCGAGGTGCAGATCCTCGCCGACACCCACGGCACGGTGTGGCCGCTCGGCACCCGCGACTGCTCACTCCAGCGCCGACACCAGAAGGTCATCGAGGAAGCACCGGCACCCGGACTCCCCGAAGGCCTGGTGAAGGAACTGCACGCGCAGGCCGTACGAGCCGCCCGCTCCGTCGCCTACGTCGGCGCCGGCACCGTCGAGTTCCTCGTCGCCGACGGCCGGGCGCACTTCCTGGAGATGAACACCCGCCTCCAGGTCGAACACCCCGTCACCGAGGCCGTCTTCGACCTCGACCTGGTCGCGGAACAGATCCGCGTCGCCGAGGGCCACGCCCTGCCCCTCGACCCGCCACGCGCGCGTGGCCACGCGATCGAGGCCCGCCTCTACGCCGAGGACCCCGCCCGGGACTGGGCCCCGCAGACCGGCACCCTGCACCGCCTCGCCGTACCGGACAGCATCCGCCTGGACACCGGCTACACCGACGGCGACGAGATCGGCGTCCACTACGACGCGATGCTCGCGAAAGCCGTCGCCCACGCCCCCACCCGCGCGGAGGCCCTCCGCAAACTGGTCCACGCGCTCGAGAACACCACCCTGCACGGCCCCACCACCAACCGCGACCTCCTCATCCGCTCCCTGCGCCACGAGGAGTTCACGACGGCCCGCATGGACACGGGCTTCTACGACCGCCACCTCCCCGAACTGACAGCACCCGCCCCCGACCCGCACGCCCCCCTCGCCGCCGCCCTGGCCGACGCCCACGGCCGCTCCCGCTTCGGCGGCTGGCGCAACCTGCCCTCCAGGCCCCAGACCAAGCGCTACCTGATGGCCGGCGAGGAGCACGAGGCCCACTACCGGCACACCCGCGAGGGCCTCACGGCAGACGGCGTACGGGTCGTGCACGCGGACGCCCGTCTGGTCGTACTCGACATCGACGGCGTCCACCGCAAGTTCGAGGTGTCGCGATACGGCAACCAGATCCACGTCAACAACACCCCCCTCACCGCCCTGCCCCGCTTCCCCGATGCCAAGGCTCAGTTGGCACCGGGGTCCTTGCTGGCACCGATGCCGGGGACGGTGGTCCGGATCGCCGAGGGCCTGGCCGAGGGAGCGACGGTCGAGGCCGGCCAGCCCCTGCTGTGGCTGGAGGCGATGAAGATGCAGCACGTCATCGCTGCTCCAGCGACGGGAAAGCTTGAGGTCCTCCACGTGACCGAGGGCCAACAGGTAGAGCCCGGCACTCTACTGGCGGTAGTGCAAGTGCCCCTTTAGGGGCGCGGGGCTGTATTCGATATGCGGCTGCCGCCGCGTGAGCGCGAGCAACCACACACAACCCGCACTCGAAGGAGCATCGTGCCCCCCCAAATCGAAACCGACGAACACAAGGCACTCCGCGAGGCCGTAGCGACCCTCGGCAGGAAATACGGCCGCACCTACATGACCTCGGTGATCGCCGCCGGAGGCCACCCGACCGAACTCTGGCAAGAGGCCGGAAAACTCGGCTACCTCGGCGTCAACCTCCCGGAGGAACACGGCGGCGGAGGCGGCGGCATCGCCGAACTCTCCATCGTCCTGGAGGAACTGGGCGCCGCAGGCTCCCCGCTCCTCATGCTCGTGGTCTCACCCGCCATCTGCGGCACCGTGATCTCCCGCTTCGGCACCGAGGAACAGAAGCGGGCCTGGCTCCCCGGCCTCTCCGACGGCTCCCGCCTGATGGCCTTCGGCATCACCGAACCCGACGCCGGCTCCAACTCCCACCGCATCACCACCACCGCCCGCCGCGACCCGGCGAGCGGCGACTGGCTGCTCACCGGCCGCAAAGTCTTCATCTCCGGCGTCGACATGGCCGACGCGGTCCTGATCGTCGGCCGCACCGAAGACGCCCGCACCGGCACCCTCAAGCCCTGCCTGTTCATCGTCCCCACCGACGCCGAGGGCTTCCAGAAGACCCCCATCGACATGGAACTGAGCGCCGCCGAGAAGCAGTTCGAGCTCACCCTCGACGACGTACGGCTGCCCGCGGACGCCCTCGTCGGCGACGAGGACGCCGGCCTGCTGCAACTGTTCGCCGGCCTCAACCCCGAGCGGATCATGACGGCCGCGTTCGCGATCGGCATGGGCCGCTACGCGCTCTCCAAAGCGATCGAGTACGCGCGCGACCGCACCGTCTGGAAGGCCCCCATCGGCGCCCACCAGGCCATCGCGCACCCCCTCGCCCAGGCCCACATCGACCTCGAACTCGCCCGCCTGATGATGCAGAAAGCCGCGTACCTGTACGACGCCGGCGACGACATCGGCGCAGGCGAGGCCGCCAACATGGCCAAGTACGCGGCAGGGGAGGCGTGCGTGAAGGCGGTCGACCAGGCCGTGCACACCCTCGGCGGCAACGGACTCACCCGGGAATTCGGACTCGCCTCGTTGATAACGGCCGCGCGCGTGGCTCGTATTGCTCCGGTGAGCAGGGAGATGATTCTCAACTACGTCTCCCACCAGACCCTCGGCCTGCCCAAGTCGTACTGAGGTCGCACTCAGGCCGTACCGAGGCCCAAGGCCGCCTTGGAGGAACCGTGTTCCGCAGCGAGTACGCAGACGTTCCGCCCGTAGAACTCCCCATCCACGAGGCCGTACTGGGCCGGGCCGCCGAGTTCGGCGACACGCCCGCCCTGATCGACGGCACCGACGGCACCACCCTCACCTACGCACAACTGGACCGCTTCCACCGGCGGATCGCGGCCGCCTTCGCCGACGCCGGCGTCCGCAAGGGCGACGTCCTCGCCCTGCACAGCCCGAACACGGTCGCCTTCCCGACCGCGTTCTACGCGGCCACGCGCGCGGGAGCCTCCGTCACCACCGTGCACCCGCTCGCCACCCCCGAGGAGTTCGCCAAACAGCTCAAGGACTCCGCCGCCCGCTGGATCGTCACTGTCTCGCCGCTCCTGGAAACCGCCCGCCGGGCCGCCGAACTCGCCGGCGGCATAGCGGAGATATTCGTCTGCGACAGCGCCACCGGACACCGCTCGCTGATCGACATGCTGGCCGGCGAAGCCCCCGAGCCACAGGTCGACATCGACCCCGTCGAGGACGTCGCCGCACTGCCGTACTCCTCCGGCACCACCGGCGTCCCCAAGGGCGTGATGCTCACCCACCGGCAGATCGCCACCAACCTCGCCCAGCTCGAACCCGCCGTCCCGACCGGCCCCGGCGACCGCATCCTCGCGGTCCTCCCCCTCTTCCACATCTACGGCCTCACCGCCCTCATGAACGCGCCGCTGCGCAAGGGCGCCACCGTCGTCGTCCTGCCCCGCTTCGACCTGGAGACCTTCCTCGCGGCGATCCAGAACCACCGCATCACCGGCCTGTACGTCGCCCCGCCGATCGTCCTGGCCCTCGCCAAGCACCCCGCGGTCGCCGAGTACGACCTCTCCTCCCTGAAGTACGTCCTCTGCTCCGCCGCTCCCCTCGACGCCCGGCTCGCCGCCGCCTGCTCGCAGCGCCTCGGCCTGCCGCCGGTCGCGCAGGCCTACGGCATGACGGAACTCTCGCCCGGCGCGCACGTCACCCCGCTCGACGCCCTGGACCAGGCGCCGCCCGGCACCGTCGGCAAGCTCATCGCCGGCACCGAGATGCGGATCGTGTCCCTCGACGACCCGCACAAGGACATCGGCACCGGTGAACCGGGCGAGATCCTCATCCGCGGCCCCCAGGTCATGAAGGGCTACCTCGGCCGCCCCGACGCCACCGCCGACATGATCGACACCGACGGCTGGCTGCACACCGGGGACGTCGGCCACGTCGACGCGGACGGCTGGCTGTTCGTCGTCGACCGGGTCAAGGAGCTCATCAAGTACAAGGGCTTCCAGGTGGCCCCCGCCGAACTGGAGGCCCTCCTGCTCACCCACCCGGGCATCGCCGACGCCGCCGTCGTCGGCGCCTACAACGAGGACGGCAACGAGATCCCGCACGCCTTCGTCGTCCGCCAGCCCACCGCCCACGACCTCACCGAGAACGAGGCCATGCTGTACGTCGCCGAACGCGTCGCGCCCTACAAGCGCGTCCGCAAGGTCACCTTCATCGCCGGAGTGCCCCGCGCGGCCTCCGGAAAGATACTCCGCCGCGAACTGCGCGCCCTCGCCAGGACCGCGGAACCCGAGGAGGGCCCATGACGTCGATCGGACAGACACACACGCGTGCCGTCACCACCCTCAGCCTCGACGCCACCGCCACCCGGAACGCCCTGTCCGCCGCCCTCGTCACCGAACTCGCCGAGGCCCTCACCGACTGCGCCAAGGACCCCGACGTCCGCGCCGTCGTCCTCACCCACACCGGCGGCACCTTCTGCGCCGGCGCCGACCTGCGCGACCCACCCCACCCCGACGCCGTCGTAGGCCTCCTCCGCCAACTCCTCGAACTGCCCAAACCGGTCGTCGCCCGCGTCACCGGCCACGTCCGCGCGGGCGGCCTCGGCCTCCTCGCCGCCTGCGACATCGCCGCCGCCTCCACCGAATCCACCTTCGCCTTCACCGAGGTGAGGATCGGCGTCGCCCCCGCGGTGATCTCCCTCCCCCTCCTCCCGCGCGCCGACCCCCGCACCCTCGCCCGCTACTACCTCACCGGCGAACGCTTCGACCCGCCCGAGGCCGTACGCCTGGGCCTCCTCACCACCACGGCCGACGACGTCGACACCGCCCTGGCCCCCATCCTCGACGGCCTCCGCCGCTCCGCCCCCCAGGCCCTGACCGAGACGAAACAGCTGCTCACGGCTAGGGTGCTGGAGACATTCGACCGGGACGCGGCCAACCTCACCGCACTCTCGGCCCGGCTGTTCTCCTCCGACCAGGCCCGCGAGGGGATGACGGCCTTCCTCGAAAGACGGGACGCGGCGTGGGTGGTGTGAACACGGGTGCGAGCACGGGTACGGGTGCGGGTACGGCGGAACGCGCGCCGAAGCAGGACCGCAGCCGGGCCACCCGGCAGCGCCTCCTGGAAGCCGCCGTGGCCTGCCTCGCCGAACACGGCTGGACGGGCTCCACGGTCGCCGTCGTCGCCGAACGCGCCGGCGTCTCCCGGGGCGCCGCCCAGCACCACTTCCCGACCCGCGAGGACCTCTTCACGGCCGCCGTCGAATACGTCGCCGAAGAACGCTCCACAGCCCTGCGCGCCCTGTTCCCGCAGGGCGCGGCCGCCGGCGACCGCAGAGCCGTCGTCTCCGCCCTCGTCGACCTCTACACCGGCCCCCTCTTCCGCGCCGCCCTCCACCTCTGGGTCGCCGCCTCCAACGAGGACCAGCTCCGCCCCCGGGTGACAGAGCTGGAGGCCCGAGTGGGCCGCGAGACCCACCGCATCGCCGTCGACCTCCTGTCCGCGGACGAGACCCGCCCAGGCGCCCGAGAGACAGTCCAGGGACTCCTGGACATGGCGAGGGGCCTGGGCCTGGCCAACCTCCTCACGGACGACAGGGCGAGACGGGAACGAGTGGTGACACAGTGGGCGGCACTGCTGGACGAGGTGCTGGACAGCGCCCCGTGAGGGGCGCGGGGCTGTATTTGATTTGCGGCTCCGCCGCGTGGGCGCGACCAGCTCCCACACACACCCGCACCCGCCCACGCACCCCAAGAGGCAACTCAGTGGGCGATATCCGCATACCCCTCGATGTCCTGCGGCTTACGCACCCCCGGCCCCACATACTCCGCCGACGGCCGCACCAACCGCCCCGTCCGCTTCTGCTCAAGAATGTGCGCCGACCACCCCGCCGTCCGCGCACACGTGAACATCGACGTGAACATGTGCGCCGGCACCTCCGCGAAGTCCAGCATGATCGCCGCCCAGAACTCCACGTTCGTGGCCAGCACCCGATCCGGCCGCCGGTTGTGCAGCTCCTCCAGCGCCGCCTTCTCCAACGCCTCCGCGATCTCGAACCGCGGCGCCCCCAGCTCCCGCGCCGTCCGCCGCAGCACCCGCGCCCGCGGATCCTCCGCCCGGTACACCCGGTGCCCGAACCCCATCAGCCGCTCACCCCGGTCCAGCGCCCGCCTGACATACCCCACCGCGTCCCCGGTCCGCTCGATCTCCTCGATCATCCCGAGCACCCGCGACGGCGCACCCCCGTGCAACGGCCCCGACATGGCCCCCACCGCACCCGACAGCGCGGCCGCGACATCGGCCCCCGTCGAGGCGATCACCCGCGCCGTGAACGTGGACGCGTTCATCCCGTGCTCGGCAGCCGAGGTCCAGTAGGCGTCCACGGCCGCCACATGCTTCGGATCCGGCTCCCCACGCCACCGGATCATGAACCGCTCCACCACCGAGTGCGCCTTGTCGATCTCCCGCTGCGGCACCATCGCCAGCCCCTGCCCACGCGCCGACTGGGCGACGTACGACAGCGCCATGACCGCGGCCCGCGCCAGATCCTCCCGCGCCTGGTCCGCATCGATGTCGAGCAGCGGCTTCAACCCCCACACCGGCGCCAGCATGGCGAGCGCCGACTGCACATCCACCCGGATGTCACCCGAATGGACGGGGATCGGAAACGGCTCGGCCGGCGGCAGCCCCGGATTGAAGGCCCCGTCGACCAGCAGCCCCCACACGTTCCCGAACGAGACATGCCCGACCAGATCCTCGATGTCGACACCCCGGTACCGCAGGGCGCCGCCCTCCTTGTCCGGCTCGGCGATCTCCGTCTCGAACGCGACGACTCCTTCGAGCCCGGGTACGAAGTCCGACATGGGGCGGCTCCTCATGGGTGTAGGCGGAGGCAACTGCACCATAACTCGCAGTGCCAGACTTGGGGACCCCAGCGGCACTCAGTGCCACACTCCGCGCCATCCCCATCCTCCGGTGCCGCACAGAGCGATACGGCAAGATGACCGCGTGACCGATCGCGACGCCGCCGCCTCCGACGAACCCATCCTCGACCCCGCCGCGATGCGCAAGCACTACCGGGCCGAAGGACTCGAAGAGCACGACCTGGCCGCGCACCCCATGGACCAGTTCACCCAGTGGTTCGAACAGGCCGCGCGGGCCGCCGCCGACGGCATGATCTACGAACCCAACGCGATGGTCCTCGCCACCGCCGACGCCGAGGGACGCCCCAGCTCACGCACGGTCCTGATGAAGCAGTACGACACCCGCGGCTTCGTCTTCTACACCAACTACGACTCCCGCAAGGCCCAGGACCTCGCCGCGAACCCGTACGTCTCGCTGGTCTTCCCGTGGCACGCCATCGCCCGCCAGGTCGTCGTCACCGGCACCGCCCGCCGCACCGGCCGCGACGAGACCGCCGCCTACTTCCGCACCCGCCCGCACGGCTCCCAGCTCGGCGCCTGGGCCAGCACCCAGTCCTCGGTCATCTACTCCCGCGCCGAACTCGACGCCTCGTACGCCGAGCTCACCGCCCGCTACCCCGAGGGCGAACAGGTCCCGGTCCCCCCGCACTGGGGCGGCTTCCGCATCGCCCCCCAGACGGTCGAGTTCTGGCAGGGCCGCCAGAACCGCCTCCACGACCGCCTCCGCTACGTCGCCGACCCCGACGGCACCTGGCACGTGGAACGCCTCAGCCCCTGAGCCCCATACAGGCCCCGCAAACGCAGACGACCCGCGAGCTCGGGTCCCTCCGCCTCACGGCGAAGAAGCCGGCCGGACGTACCGGCGAGCTCGCGGGTCGGGTGACTGCCTGGGATTGGGCCGGCTGCACGTGTCTGTCACGTGCGGGTCCGGCACCGCACTCGGTGTGGTGACGGGCCGCTAGCCCGCAGCCACCTCACGCGTCCGGTTGTCATACATCTGCCGAACCACCTCCCTTCTCGTGTGCCTCACACCCTACGAAGCCGACGGGAAGCGCTCAAGAGATTTTTTTTCGGAGGTGACGTGCCACGCCGCCACCCCCTAGCGTCCCGGCCATGACAAAGCGGCAGGTGATTCCCAGTGGGTTTCGGGTCAGGCTCGTGGACGGGGCCGAGGCACTGGAGGAGTGGCGGTATGTGCACAACGTTGTTGTGCCGGCTGCTGCGATGTCGGTGGCGGAGGCGGGGGAGCGGGTTGCGCGGGGGTATCGGCTGGAGAACGCGTACGACGGGGATGTGCTCGTGGGGTGTTCCACGGTGCGGCCTGTCGTCGGTGGGGTGGTGACGGTGATCGCGCGGGTGTTGCCGGAGTTTCGGGGGCGGGGGTTCGGTACGGCCTTGTACGAGCACGCGCTCGGGTACGGGCGGGCGCAGGGGGCCGAGGTGGTCGAGACGTGTGTGCTGGGTGCCAATGAGGACGGGTTGCGGTTCGCCCGGCGGTTCGGGTTTGTCGAGGTGGAGCGGTATGTGCTCGACGGGGAGCGGGACGAGTGGGTGGATCTGCGGCTTGTGCTGTGAGGGGGCGGCGGGTGGTGGGTTGCAACGATTCCTTCAATCTTGCGGGAACACAGTGTGGGCTGCGTCACGTTCGAGTTGAATGAAGGGCAGTGAGTGAGCCTGATGGGGGTCCAGGTGAGTGCTTCCCGGCGTAGTGGGGCCACGGACGAGCTGGGGCCCGACGAGCCCGAGCCGGATCCGGAGCGGGATGTTCCGGAGGACTCGGGCGGCTCCGACCTGCTCGCCGCGTTGCTCGACGGCATGGACGCGGCGCTGTGTGCGTTCGATGCGGACGGCTTTGTCACGCACTGGAACCGTGAGGCCGAGCGGATTCTGGGGTGGACGGCGGCCGAGGCGGTGGGTCGGCACGGGTTCGCCGGGTGGGCGGTGCGTGAGGCGGACGCCGATGAGGTGGAGGGGCGGCTGTTGTCGGCCATGCATGCCCCGGGGCGGCAGGTGCACGAGTTCGCGCTGCTCACCAAGGACGGCGGGCGGGTCCTCGTCCGGACCCAGTCGGCGGCCGTGCGCGGGCCGGACGGGAAGCCGGCGGGTGTGTACTGCGCGTTCAGCGAGGTGCATGCGCAGATCGATCTGGAGCGGTCGATCGCGCTGAGTGAGGCGCTGTTCGAGGACGCGGCCTGGGGCGTGGTGCTCGTCGATGCGGATCTGCGGCCCGCGGTCGTGAACGCGTATGCCGCGCGGGCGCTCGGTACCGGGCGTACGTCGGCGTTGGGGCGGCCGCTGGGGGAACTGCTCGCGGTGGGCGTGGAGGACCTGGAGAGTGCGCTCACGCATGTGCTGGCCGAGGGTGCGCCGCCGGCGCCGGCGGAGATGTGGGTGAGCGTACGGACGGCGGAGGGCGAGGAGCGGCGCTGCTGGCGGTCCGGGTTCCTGCGGCTGGCGTCGCCGCTCGCGGAGGAGCCGGTGCCGTTGGGGGTCGGCTGGCTGTTCGTGGACGTGACGGAGGCCAAGCAGGCGGAGCAGGAGGCGGCGATGCTGCGCTTCCGTGCCAACCAGTTGCATCGTGCGGCCCGTGCGGCGGCGGAGTGCGAGGATCCGGCGGAGGCGGCCACCGTCCATCTGGACTTCGCGCTGGCCGGGTTCGCCGACCATGCGGTGATCGACCGGGTGGTGGGCGGTTCCCGGGCCGACGGGGAGGTGGGGGCGGTCCGGCTGGTCCGGATCGCGGCCACGCCGTCCGGGACGCCGGGGCCGAGCATGCTGACGGGCGCGGCGGGGCTGCCGGTGCGCTATGAGGAGGGGCATCCGGCGTTGCAGTGCGTGGCGCGGGCGGGGAGTGTGCGGGCGGACGCGGGTTCGGTGCCGTTGGACCGGGCGCGGGCCTGGGCGCTGGAGCGGCAGTGGCCCGGTGACGCGGTGCACGCGTTGTGCGCGGTGCTGCGCAGCCGGGGGCGGACGCTGGGTGTCGTGACGTTCCTGCGCGGGGCGGGCCGTAACCGTTTCGAGCGGGCGGACGCGACGTACGCCGAGGACGTGGCCGTACGCATCGCCACCGTGCTGGATCTGGCGCACCTCGAGAAGGATCGGCAGCAGTAGCGGTCGTGGTGCTTCAGCGCTGGTAGAAGATCCGGTCGCGGTACTCCTCGAACACGCGGGCGTTCCATTCGTGGCCGCCGTCGACGTTGCCGGAGCGCAGCAGCGGGGGTTCGGTGCCGCGGTCGGCGAGGGTGGCCGCGGTGGTGGCCAGGACCGCCTGGAGCAGGGCGCTGGTGACGACGGTGGAGGCGGGTGCGAAGGGTGCCGAGATGGTGTCGAGGGTGAGTTCGGCGTCCCCTACGGCGATCTTCGAGTCGAGGACGACGTCGCAGTGGTCCTTGAGGTAGGTGCCGGAGGCGTGCCGGGAGGTGGTCTCGGTGGTGTACGCCACCGAGGTCACGCCGATGACCTTGACGCCGCGTCGGCGTGCTTCGAGGGCCATCTCGACGGGCAGGGCGTTGCGGCCGGACAGGGAGATGATCACGAGGGCGTCGCCGGTGCGCAGGGGTGAGGTGTCGAGGACGGCGGTGGCGAGTCCGTCGACGCGTTCGAGGCGGGAGCCGAGGGTGGCGGGCATCACGTCGACGCCGACGAGGCCGGGGGCGGCGAGGAGGTTCATGAGGGCGAGGCCGCCGGCGCGGTAGACGACGTCCTGTGCGGCGAGGGAGGAGTGCCCGGCGCCGAAGGCGAACAGCCGGCCGCCGGCGGTGACGGTGTCGGCGAGGAGGGTGCCGGCGGCGGTGATGGCCTCGGCCTCCTCGTCGCGGACCCGTTGCAGGAGGCCGATGGCGGCGTCGAAGAACAGGTCGGCGGGCGTGCCGTCGCTCATGCGGGCCCCTTCGCAGCGTCACGTCAGCGTGTGTGTTGCGGATCACCCTCAGGTCTGGACCAGGTCGGTGTCAATACGGCCTGTGCTGTGCCGGGGCGTGGGGCCGGGGGCGCGGCTATGTAGCGGACGCGACTGCAGCGCCCCGTAAGGGGCGCGGGCCCCAGCCGATATGCGGCTCCGCCGCGCGGGCGCGAGCAACCCCCGCCGGCCCGCAGGTGCACGACGGCCCGCACCCCCCGTTTTTCCGGTGTCCCCCGCTTGTCAGTGGGATCCGGCAGAATTGGTGTCAGGGCCAGCGCACGCGGCCGGGGCTTCCGGCAGAGGTAAATCGAGGGGCACGTATGTCCGGACTGATCGACACCACGGAGATGTATCTCCGCACCATCCTCGAACTCGAAGAGGAAGGCGTTGTCCCCATGCGCGCCCGCATCGCGGAGCGGCTCGACCAGAGCGGGCCGACGGTGAGCCAGACGGTGGCGCGGATGGAGCGGGACGGTCTGGTGTCCGTGGCCACCGACCGCCACCTGGAGCTGACCGACGAGGGCCGCCGGCTGGCGACGCGTGTGATGCGCAAGCACCGGCTCGCCGAGTGCCTGCTGGTCGACGTGATCGGCCTGGAGTGGGAGCAGGTGCACGCCGAGGCGTGTCGCTGGGAGCACGTGATGAGCGAGGCCGTGGAGCGGCGGGTGCTGGAGCTGCTGCGCCATCCGACCGAGTCGCCGTACGGCAACCCGATCCCGGGCCTGGAGGAGCTGGGCGAGAAGGACGGCGCGGACCCGTTCCTCGACGAGAGCATGGTGTCGCTGGCCGACCTGGACCCGGGTGCGGACGGCAAGACCGTGGTCGTGCGCCGGATCGGCGAGCCCATCCAGACCGACGCGCAGCTGATGTACACGCTGCGGCGGGCGGGGGTGCAGCCCGGTTCGGTGGTGAGTGTGACGGAGTCGGCCGGCGGGGTGCTGGTGGGCAGCGGCGGCGAGGCGGCCGAGCTGGAGGCGGACGTCGCGTCCCACGTGTTCGTCGCCAAGCGCTGAGCGCCAAGCGGCGGGCGTCGGGCGCTCGGCGCCGGGCGCCCTCCGTCGATCGCCGGAAACCGAAGCGTCGTTCAACTGCGGTTGCCGGCGGGGGAGTTGAGGCCTCGCTTCGACGTCTCTCCCGTGTGTGTCGAACGCGCCGAATCCAAGATTCAGTGCGCCGAATCGCAGCGCTGGAACGTTTCGCGTGCCAGGCTGTCGCGAGAGGCATATGACCTGAGGGGGCGGGGAGGATGTGCCGGAGGCACGTACATGGACGCGGACATGGGATTGGCCCCGGCACCTTTCGGTACCGGGGCCTGTCCTCCCCAGTGCTGACCCGGAGCCCCGAGCTCTCAGGGTCATCCCCGCGGACCGTTTTCCCCGAGCGGCCCGCCCCCCGCAGAACAAATCCCCCCGGCGGCGCCGATCATGCCTGGGGAGGGGTCACTCGAATGAGGGGTGTTGTCCGCGGGAACCCGATTTTCGAATAGAGGTTCGATAGTCTCGATACTCTGCATCGGTACCGAAGCACCACGAAGCGATACGAGGCGACACTAGGCACGCGGAGCTAGGGGGGTGCCAGGCCCATGGCACGGCGCATCGACGTGACAGGAGCCGGCGGCGTACACCTCGCCGCCTGGGAGTTCGCGGACCCGCCCAAGACGGAGGATCCGGACCACTCGTCTCCCGGCGTGCTGTTACTGCACGGCCTGATGGGCCGCGCCTCGCACTGGGCGTCCACCGCCCGCTGGCTCGCCGGGCGGCACCGCGCCGTCGCCCTCGACCAGCGCGGCCACGGCCAGAGCGACAAGCCCCCGCAGGCCGCCTACACCCGTGAGGCGTACGTCGAGGACGCCGCGGCCGCCGTCGAGCAGCTGGGCCTCGCGCCGGTCGTGCTGATCGGTCACGCCATGGGTGCGCTGACCGCCTGGCAGCTCGCCGCGAAGCGCCCCGAACTGGTACGGGGCCTGATCATCTGCGACATGCGGGCCTCCGCGCTCGGCGCGGCCTCGCAGCGCGAGTGGGCCGACTGGTTCAAGTCCTGGCCCGTGCCGTTCGCCACGCTCGCCGACGTACGCAAGTGGTTCGGCGAGGACGATCCCTGGGTGGAGCGGCCGAACCCGGCGCGCGGGGAGTTCTACGCCGAGGTGATGCACGAGTGCGCCGACGGCTGGCAGCCGGTGTTCGACCCCGAGCAGATGCTGAAGTCCCGGGAGACCTGGGTGTACGACGCGCACTGGGAGGAGCTGGCCCAGGTGACGTGCCCGACGCTGGTCGTGCGCGGGGTGGACGGGGAGCTGGGGCGGGCGGAGGCGCAGGAGATGGTCCGGGTGCTTCCCCGGGGGGAGTACGCCGAGGTGGCGGACGCCGGGCATCTGCTGCCGTATGACCGGCCGGAGGCCTGGCGGGCGGCTGTGGAGCCGTTTCTCGATCGGGTGGGGGAGTGAAGAGCGCGACGGGAGGGGCGGCGATGTCGTCTCGCGGCTGCGGGCCGGTGGGGGTTCCTCGCGCAGTTCCCCGCGCCCCTTACGGGGCGCGGCGCCTGAAGGGGGCCTGTGGCTAGCCCCTGCTGACAGCGAGCAGGATCTCCGGCAGGCGGGCCGCCGTACGGGGTGCCGCCAGGCGCAGGCCCGCCCAGGTGATCCCTGCCCCGTAGGCCGCCCCCACCGGCAGCAGCAGCCATGTCCAGTCCTCGCCGCCCGCACTGACGTTCAGGGCGATCGTCAGGGCGATGACCGGGGAGCAGAGCAGGGCCGCCGAGACCATGCCGCCGAAGATCGCGATCCAGGCCAGGCCGGCCTGGCCGGGGGCGACGTTGCGGTGGCTTTCCTGGGGGATGGAGTACGGGAAGCGGGCGGAGGTCCAGGCGCCGGTCGCCAGCATCGCGCCGAGCAGGGCGAAGGAGACGCCGAGCACCTCGGGCAGCCGGGGCCAGTCGCCCAGCACGGCCGTGGTCAGGACGGTCACCAGCGTGGCGTACGGCAGGGTGATCACCAGCAGGGCCAGCGCCCGCCCGCGCAGCTCGACGTAGGCGTCCCGCGCGGACGAAATGGTCATCGCGACCATCCAGAAGGCGGAGGTGTCCTGCCCGAACTGGTTGTACATCTGGATGCCGAGCATCCCGGCTGCGAAACACGCGAAGTAGATCGACCCGGTGCCCTGCACGGCGTTGAAGACGGGCACGATCAGGCCGATGGCCAGCGAGGTCACCCAGGCGGCCTTGGTCTTCGGGTCCCGCCAGACGTAGCGCAGGCTGCGCGCCATGACCGTACCGGTGCGGCCGCCGGGCAGCCGCCGTCCGAGGCCGCCGCCGGTGGCCGAACGGCCCCGGGCCGCCGCGTCGGGTGCCTGGATCGTGGAACCGTCGGGTGAGGTCATCAGCCGGGTCAGCGTCCGCGCCCAGGCGCCGATGAGCGCCGCCGACGCGGCGAGGGACAGGACGAGTTGGAGGAGCGCCGTGCCGTACGACCCCTCGCTCGCCGAGTGCACCGCCCCGATCGCCGACGCGGGCGGCAGCCACCGCACCACGTCGGCCACCGGCGCGAGCCTGCCGAGCCCGGCCGCGCCGAGGCTCTGGGCGCCGAAGTTGACGAGCTGTGCCCCGAGGGCGATGACCAGGCCGCTCAGGACGGCCAGGTCACGCCCCTTGCGGCTGCTGAGCAGCCGTACGTTCGCGGCGGCCACGGCGCGCGCGAGGGCCACGCAGACCAGCAGGGCGAGCGGCACGGCGACGACCGCGACCGCGTAGCCGGCCGCACCGTGCGCCACCGACACCGCACAGCCCACCAGCAGCAACAGGCTGAACAGGGGGCCGATGCCGACCAGCGAGGCGGCCAGCAGGGCCCGTACCAGCGGCCGGGGCCGCAGCGGGAGCATCACCAGCCGGGTCGGGTCCAGGGTCTCGTCGCCGCTGGGGAAGAACAGCGGCATCACCGCCCACCCCAGCGCCAGCACGGCGGCCCCCAGCACCGCCACCGCGTCCGCGTGCGCATGCCCGCGCAGCAGGACCAGGCCCAGCAGTTGCGCTGCCGCGAACAGCAGCGCGAGGACCGCCGACGCGACGAACGCGGCCCGCCGGCCGCCGGACTGCCGCAGCCCGTTGCGCAACAGCGACAGCTTCAGCCGTACGACGGTGGCGGTCACGTCCGTCATCGGCCCGCCCCGCCGCCCAGCCAGTCCAGGTCGGAGACCGTGTCCCGGCCGCTCGCCCCGACGAGTTCGAGGAACGCGGCCTGGAGGGTGGCGTGCGCCCCGCGCACTTCTTCCAGCGTCCCCGTCGCGCGGATCCGCCCGGCCGCCAGCACCGCGACCCAGTCGCACAGCGACTCGACCAGCTCCATCACGTGGGAGGAGAAGACGACGGTCGCGCCGGAGGCGGTGTACCGCTCCAGCACGCCCCGGATGGT
Source organism: Streptomyces sp. NPDC054770 (assembly GCF_053611985.1). Classification (NCBI taxonomy): domain Bacteria; kingdom Bacillati; phylum Actinomycetota; class Actinomycetes; order Kitasatosporales; family Streptomycetaceae; genus Streptomyces; species Streptomyces sp. NPDC054770. Next base: position 8,031 of record NZ_JBSHBL010000005.1, on the reverse strand, counting down.
CTGCGCGGACACCGGGTCGACGCCCTCGAACGGCTCGTCCAGGAAGAGGACTTCGGGGTTGTGGAGGAGAGCGGCGGCGAGCCCGATTTTCTTGCGCATGCCGGTCGAGTAGTCGACGACGAGTTTGTGCTGGGCTCCGGCGAGGTCGAGCACGTCGAGGAGCTGGGTGGCGCGTTTGTCGACCTCGGCGCCGGGGAGGCCGCGCAGCCGGCCGGAGTAGCCGAGCAGCTCGCGTCCGGAGAGCCGTTCGAAGAGGCGGAGGCCTTCGGGGAGGACGCCGATGCGGGCCTTCACGGCCACCGGGTCCCGCCACACGTCGTGGCCGACGACCTCGACGGAGCCCTGGTCCGGGCGCAGCAGCCCGGTCACCATGGAGAGGGTGGTGGTCTTGCCGGCACCGTTGGGTCCGACGAGCCCGACGAACTTCCCGGCGGGCAGCGACAGGTCGATCCCGCCGACGGCAACCTGCTGCCCAAACCGTTTCCAGAGCCCACGAACACGCACGGCATCGGTCATGGGTGAACCCTAAGGGGGACGGCCTGGATGGGAAGGTGCGGGTGGGTGGGGGCTGAGGTGGAGGTGGGGACGCTCACCGGCGCTTGCCGGGTGCCGCCCGCGCCCACCCTCCCCCACTCTCGGCTTCGCTCGAGCGGGGGGACCCCCATCGCCCCAGCGGCACGACTGCCCGCGGCTGGGAAACTGACGCGACTGCAGCGCCCCGTAAGGGGCGCGGGGAACTGCGCGACCGGCCACGACGTCCCCGCAGCCGCCCACGGCACCGCACCCGGCAGCCCGGTAGGCGCGCTACCGGTCCCGCCCGCACGCATACGCCAACGGCGAGATCAGCTCCTCCGCATCCGGCAGCCACCGGTTCGCCGCAGTCGGCCGGCACGCCCACTGCACGGCGCCCCGCGACCCGTACCGCGTCGGCGGAGCAGGGACGTAGGCCCCCTCCCCGAGCGCCGTGAGGTCCAGCGACGCTGGCGACCAGCCCAGCTTCCGTACCAGGTCCGGCACCTTCACCGACGCCCCGGGAAGAACGAAGAACTGCATCCGGCGATCCGGGGTCAGGGTCACCGGTCCCAGCGTCAGCTCCATCCGCTCCATGCGCGCCAGCGCGAGAAACCCCGCCGTCTCCGGGACGGACAGCGCGTCGAAGGTCCGCCCCGTCGGCAGCAGGATGGACGCCGTCGGCTGCTTCTGCCACATCCGGCGCGCCACCGTCGCACTACCGGTGGCCTGCGTCGCCCAGTCCGGGCGCGCCGCGTGCGCGCCGGGCGCGCCGCACGCGACCTCCCCGCAGGAACAGCGTTGCACCCCCTCGACCGCTTCCAGCCAGGTACCCGGGAAGACGTCCCAGTGGCGCTCCTCGGCGTAGCGTACGGCGGTCTCCAGCAGTGATTCCCCGCGCTGTTTCGGAATCTGAGCGGCTTCGGTGCCCACGATCGTCTCTTCCACGCTCAACACAACTCCCGCACCCACCTGGAGTTACGGGCGTAGCGCGCGCGGGGGAGGAGCATCCTTTCCGTAACTGGGGCGCATGGATGCATGTGTGGGGGCGCGCAGGAGGATCCAGGGCGTGAGCGGGTAGTCACACGTGGGGGGTTGGTGGCGGTCGTACCCGTGATTCCGCTGCCTTTACCCGGCAATCCTCGCATGTCCCGCATTTTCGGTATGTCCGCTGGGCAGTGATCGTCAAGGCCGGATCTTTTCCCTACAGGGAGTTCGCAGGGGGTACGCCATGGCCGCAAGGCCGCTTGTCGCGCGGCAGCCGAACGAACGGTTGCAGGCGCTCATCCAGGAGGCGGGGTGCTCGAACGCCGGGCTCGCCCGCCGGGTCAACATGTGCGGCGCCGAGCACGGTCTCGACCTGCGGTACGACAAGACGTCCGTGGCGCGCTGGCTGCGCGGCCAGCAGCCGCGGGGCCGGGCGCCCGCGATCATCGCGGAGGCGCTGGGCCGCAAGCTCGGCCGTACGGTCACGATCGACGAGATCGGCATGGCCAACGGCAAGAACCTCGCGTCGGGCGTCGGTCTCCAGTTCTCGCCGACGGTACTGGGGGCCATCGAGCAGGTCTGCGAACTGTGGCGCAGTGACGTGGGGCGCCGGGACTTCCTGTCCGGTTCGTCCGTGGCCGCGTCCGCGCTCGTCGAACCCAGCCGGGACTGGCTGATCTCGGCGCCGGACGCGCAGGTCGCGCGGCAGGCGGGGCCGCGGGTGGGCCAGTCCGACGTGGCCGCCGTGAAGGCGATGACGCAGGCGCTCACCGACCTGGACCACCAGTTCGGCAGCGGGCATGTGCGCCCGGTCGTCGTGCACTACCTCAACAGCGTCGTCTCCGGGCTGCTGGCCGGCTCCTACCGGGAGTCCGTGGGGCGGGAGTTGTTCGCGGCCGTCGCCCGACTCACCGAACTGGCCGGGTACATGGCCGTCGACACCGGTCAGCCGGGGCTCGCCCAGCGGTACTACATCCAGTCGCTGCGCCTCGCGCAGGCGGCCGGTGACCGTGGTTACGGCGGCTATGTGCTCGCCTCCTCCATGAGCCACCTCGCCGCGCAGCTCGGAAACCCGCGCGAGATCGCCCAGTTGGCGCGGGCGGCGCAGGAGGGGGCGCGTGGTCGCGTGACCCCGCGTGCGGAGGCGATGTTCTTCGCGGCCGAGGCCCGCGGCCACGCCCTGCTGGGCGATGCGCGGTCGGCGCAGCTGGCGTCCGGCCGGGCGGCGTCGGCGATGGAGGCGGCCGATCCGGCGTCCGGCGACGACCCGGCGTGGATCAAGCACTTCGACGAGGCCTATCTCGCGGACGAGCTGGCGCACTGCCACCGCGACCTCGGCCAGGCCGACGCGGCGGCCAGGTGCGCGCAGCAGTCGCTGGAGGGGCACCCGGAGACCCGGGCCCGGCGCCGGGCGATCGGCTATGTGCTCCTCGCCACAGCCCAGGTGCAGCAGCGCGAGATCGAACAGGCCTGCGCCACCGGGACGAAGGCGGTGGAGCTCCTGGAGACGGTCCGCTCCAACCGGGGCGCCGAGTACCTGGAGGACTTCCAGCAGCGACTGGAGCCGTTCCGGGACGAACCGGTGGTCAGGGAGTTCGGAGCGCGCCTGGATCTCCAGGCGGCCGCATGAATTCCTGCCCCGCGGCTGCGTGAACGTGTGGGAAACCACACATTGCCGCGCAAGAAGCGGCATATACAGCGCACCGCGGGGCGGTTCCGTTACTGCTGTCGCGGGGAACAAGATCGCGCCCTTGGCTGCGTGGCACCTTGCTGAGGGGACCCGGTAGCGTGAGTCCGATTCACAAGGTCCCCCATTAGTAGGAGTCCCGGTGACGCAGAGTGGACAGGGCGAGCCCGCGCGCGAAGGCATCGTGCTGCCCTCCGACGGCGGCGAGCCCCTGCTGCCGGGTATGACGGGCAGCCCCGTCCCCGTCGCGCAGCAGCCCGCCCCGGCCGCCGCGCCGTCCGAGGGCCAGTCCTGGGGCCAGCCGTGGGGCCCCGGCCACCAGCAGAGTCCGCAGTCCCAGCCGCCCGGCCAGGGCTGGCCGCAGGCGGCCGGCCAGGAGTGGACCGCTCCGGAGGAGCCGCCGCAGCTGCCGCCGGCCTGGAACGCCCAGTCGCACGCCGCCCAGGCCCACGCGGCTCAGTCGCACGCCGCCCAGGCCTCGGCCCCCGGCGCCGGCGCGCTCCCGCCGGAGGGGGCGCCGGCCCCGTCGTACGGCGGCGGCTACGAACAGCCGTACGGCTACGGCGCTCCCCAGCCCCAGCAGTCGTACGGCGCCCCGCTGCCCCCGGCCGCCGGCCAGGACCCCTACGGCGCTCCGGGCGCCGCGCTGCCGCCCGCCGTCCCGCAGGGGGGCCACGGCGGCTACGGGGGTGCGCTGCCGCCCGCCGACGAGGGCGCCACCCAGTACATACCGCCGGTGCCCGCCGCGCCGGTGGACGACGGTGCCACGCAGTACATACCGCCGGTGCCCGCGGCGCCCGCCGACGAGGGTGCCACCCAGCTGATACCCCCGGTGGGCGCCGGTGCGCTGCCGCCGGAGATGTCCCACGGGCAGAACCCCTACGCCGGCGGGCCGGCCGCCCCGGCGGCGCACTCCGACGCCGACGCCACGCAGTTCATCGCGCCGTACCAGGCAGGCGGCCCGCAGGGCGGCGACCGGCAGCCGCCCGCCGAGTTCGACAACCTCTTCCGCAGCGGGCCGGGCGGCGAACCCCCGGCCGCGGCCACGGCCTATCTGCCGCACGTGCAGCAGCAGCCCCAGAACGCCTACCAGCAGCCGCCGGCGTACACCCCGCCCCCGACGTCGTTCGACCACGCCGACGACGGCACCGGCGACGGCCGGGGCGGTCGCGGCAGGTCGAAGGTGCCGCTGATCGCGGCCGTCGGCATCGGCATCGCCGTGCTCGGCATCGGCGCCGGTGCCCTGCTCAGCGGGGGCGGCGGGGGCTCGGACGACACCGGCAAGACGGTGGCCGCGTCCTCCTCGGCCACCGGCGGCTCCTCGGCGGCCGCGGCCGACCCCGCGAAGGCGCAGGCCGTCGCCCTGGACAAGCTGCTCGCCGACAGCGGCAGCAGCCGGGCCTCGGTGATCAACGCCGTCGCCCAGGTGAAGCAGTGCCAGAACCTGGACGGCTCCGCCTCCGACCTGCGCAACGCCGCCCAGCAGCGCGCCGAGCTGGTCACCCGGCTGTCGAAGCTGTCCGTCGACAAGCTGCCCGACAACGCCGCGCTGAGCACCGCCCTCACCAAGGCCTGGCAGGCCTCCGCGAACGCCGACAACCACTACGCGGCCTGGGCCGACCAGGCCAAGGGGAAGAAGGGCTGCCAGAAGGGCCAGGCCCGCAGCACCGGCCAGACCGCGGCCGGCAACCGGGAGAGCGGCACCGCCAGCAGCCAGAAGGTGAAGGCGGCCGCGCTGTGGAACACCATCGCGAGCAAGTACGGACTGACCCAGCGGCAGCCGACCCAGCTGTGACGGCCGGGCCGTACCCGGCTGTGCGTGGCCGCACGCGGCCGTACGCGGCGGTCAGCTGAGGTCGGCGCTCTCCAGGACCTTGGTCATGTCCAGGGCCTGCTTGTTCGCCGACTGGAGCAGACCGCCCTTGACCGTCTGGACGTTCACGTCGGCGTTGACCAGCCGGGCGAAGCCGGCCGCGGCCAGCTTGCCCTGGTAGGGCCAGGACAGGGACGGGGTCAGGCCGCCGGTGGAGACCTTCAGGCCGTCGTTCAGGGTGCGCCGCACACTGTCCGCGCTGGCCTCGCCGTCGCCGATCTTCTCCAGCGCGGCGGTGAGCACCTGGTAGGCGATCCAGGTGGTCTGCACCCCGGCGTCGGCCGGGTCGATCCGGTTGTCGCCGAAGGCCTCCTTGCTGATGACCTTCTTCATCTCGTCCCAGCGCGGGTCCGAGGCCACCGGGTACCAGCCGGTGATGTACGACCCCTCGTACGGGCCGGACGCACCGCCGGTGGAGTTGATCACCGTCTGGTCGACGCTGCCGACCTCGGCGGCCGTCTTCACCTTCCGGTAGTCCTGGCGGGTCCGCTGGAAGCTGTCCATGAAGGTGGCCGTGCGGTCACCGAGCTCGGGCACCACACAGCCCGTGTTCAGCGAGTCCGAGGTGGCGCTCTGCAGCGCCTTCTGCGACTGCTGGTCGTACTCGGTGAGGTCCTCGGCCGCGAGCTGGTCGATCGCCTTGGCGTGGCCGGCCGCCTGGAGGCCCGAGTCGAGCAGCTGGGGCAGCTGGTCGCCGGCGATGCTGTCCGGGCGGACCAGGGTGACCGGGCCGCAGGACTCGGCCAGTGCCTCCCCGAGTCCGGCCAGCAGGGTGAGCGAGCCGCCGTTGACCGGGTAGGAGACGGGGCTGGTGAACTCCTCGTTCGACGCTCCGTAGCCGCCTATGTAGGGGATCGCCGCGCCTTCCAGCGGGGCGAAGTAGGAGTCGCCGAACTGGCTGTAGGAGCCGACCACGGCGACGACGTTCTCGTCGGCCGCCCGCTGGGCGCAGTTCGCGGCGCCCACGCTGGTGTTGTGGTCGTTGCAGGTGACGAGCTCGAGCTTGCGGCCGTGGATGCCGCCCCGGGAGTTGATCCACTTGACGTAGGCGGAGGCCATGGCGGGCATGCCGGGCTTGTTGGTGGCACTGGTGCCCTGCGGAGCCCAGGTCATCACCTTGAGCGAGTCGTCCGTCGAGGTCGACGTCCCCGGGATGACACCGCAGCCGGCGGCGAGTGAGGCACAGGCCGCCATGGCCACCGCGGACAGGGCCGTGGCTCTGACGCGCCGGTGGGCCGCGGGGAGGACGCTGCTGGGGGTGGTGCTGCGTATGGGGCGCCTGCCGGTCATGGACACGCACGATTCCGTCACATCGCTAACCCGGAAGTGACCCATGGTCAACGAGGAGTGACGTGAAGGTGAATTGCGGGGGGCGGGTCACAGGTATGTGACCAGGAACGTACGATCGATGACCGTGCAAGGTTCGGAGAACTCTTCCCGTCGCGGCCGTCGCTCCTCCACCATGGGCGACATGCCACTCAATGACATGCCATGGTGGCGCTGGCGCAGCAATGTGCGCTCCGCGCTGCACATGCTCTCCGACCCGGAGTTCCAGCGGAACGTCTGGCTGGCAGGCCAGGACGGGTTCGGCGACGTGACCGACGCGGTCTACCGGCTGGTCGAGGACACCTGGCTGGACAGCTGGTCCGCGGAGAAATACGTCGGGACGATATTCCGCGACTCGCAGGAGGCGGCGCTCGTCGACACCGCCGTGCTGCGGGTGCTGCGGATCATGCACCAGGTCGGACCGGACGCGCCGGTCTCCGCCTATCTGGACCACCAGGGCTGGCCGGACGCGGTCCGGGCGGCGCGGGACGCCCACATACGCCTGGCGGCGAGCGACGGCGACGACCCGGACGCCCCGCCGCGCAGCCTGGAGGTGCTGCGGATCATCACGCGGGCGGCGTGAGTCCGCGAAGCGGACGCTGACCGGCGGGGCAGGCCGGGCATGAGATTCTGTGGTGCATGACCGATCAGCCCACCCGAGCCCAGGCCGCCCCGCCCGACCAGTACGTCCTCACCCTGTCCTGCCCGGACAAAAAGGGCATTGTGCATGCCGTGTCGAGCTACCTGTTCATGACCGGCTGCAACATCGAGGACAGCCAGCAGTTCGGGGACCACGACACCGGTCTGTTCTTCATGCGCGTGCACTTCTCCGCCGACGCGCCGGTGTCGGTCGACAAGCTGCGGGCGAGCTTCGCGGCGATCGGTGACTCCTTCCACATGGACTGGCAGATCAACCGGGCCGACGAGCGGATGCGCATCGTCCTCATGGTCAGCAAGTTCGGCCACTGCCTGAACGACCTGCTCTTCCGTGCCCGGATCGGCGCGCTCCCGGTGGACATCGCGGCCGTGGTCTCCAACCACACCGACTTCGCGGAGCTGGTGGAGTCCTACCACGTCCCCTTCCACCACATCCCGGTGACGAAGGAGACGAAGGCCGACGCCGAGGCCCGGCTGCTCGACCTGGTCCGCGAGGAGAACGTCGAGCTGGTCGTGCTGGCCCGCTACATGCAGGTCCTCTCGGACGACCTGTGCAAGCAGCTGAGCGGCCGGATCATCAACATCCACCACTCGTTCCTGCCGAGCTTCAAGGGCGCGAAGCCGTACCACCAGGCGCATGCGCGGGGCGTGAAGCTGATCGGGGCGACCGCGCACTACGTCACGGCGGACCTGGACGAGGGCCCGATCATCGAGCAGGAGGTCGAGCGGGTCGGCCACGACGTCACCCCGGACCAGCTGGTGGCCATCGGCCGCGACGTGGAGTGCCAGGCACTGGCCCGCGCGGTGAAGTGGCACGCGGAGCGCCGCATCCTGCTCAACGGCCGACGGACGGTCGTCTTCGGCTGACGGCACATTTCCGTTCGCCCGAGGGGCGGGGTGGAGCGGTTTTGTCGGCGGGTGCGGGTGCGTGGGGGCCGTTCGCGCAGTTCCCCGCGCCCCTAAAAGCGGAAAGCGGGGCGCAGCCCCGTCT